>CAIYTD010000291.1 GCA_903928955.1 Oligoflexia bacterium
GGTAATAATACTACCATCGGCTACCCCTAGCTGACGAGCAGCCTCGAGGGTATTCCCTAAGCTCGCAGCCAGCTCCACAGCCTGCTTCTTAAACTCAATCGTATAATTTTTTTTTTCATGTTCTGTTCCGTTCAGACACCCATTGTTACCATGTTTTCAGTGTCCACGAAATCGGGGTAAGTCCAATTGGATATCCTCAATGGTAATCAATGAACCACTCAAGCGAAGACTTGCGGAGAGTTCTTTTAATTTATTGATGTCAGCATAGTGGCTTTTTAAGGTTTGCTCAGCACTTTTGATGCGATCTTTTTTTTCAAAAGTAAGTCGATGAAATCCGTAATTATTTTTTGAACGAATTCCCCCCAGATGTCGCTCAATATTTTCTTTTAAATTTTTATTAAGCGGGAAGGGTTCATCATTTTCGTATACAAAGCCTGTGGCAATTTTTTCATACATAACAAGCTGTCGGAAAACAAGCTCAATGTTGATATACTTTCGTTTTTCAATTTCAAAACGTGACTCTAACTTTTCTATCCAGTCCTCATTCTCATCTTTTCTACGGTCGTCGGTTTTGTTGATATGTTCTAAAATTAAACTTGGCATTATTTATCCTCAATCTCACCGATCAGTCGCACTGTTTTTTCAAAAGCAGTTTTAAAACTCATTGCATTGGGGATAGATGCGACAGCACTGGCCCAACCTTTTTCAAGACGATCCGTATTCAATTTTTTTATTTCAGTATGAAAAGCCTGCGGTAAATCGGTTGAGCGAAATTCAAAACAATTTTTTAGAGCTTGTTTTAATGTGGAGCCGTCGGCCTTTGGCAAAAAGATGGCGAGGTCATGCACATCCTTTGATCTTGAGTTTTCATTTCCATGTGAAATCAAGGCATGGAGTTTTTCTGCACAAATCGTTTCAATTGGATAAACCGACCAACTGATTTCATCGTTGCCAGTGAGCAAGGATGGCGTTTGCGTTTGTTGTGGTCCCGGCGTTATGGGATCACCAATTCCCAAATCAAAATGGACGATCTGTGCCCTTTTTAGATCTTTTAAAACTTCACCGATACTCGCTCTGTATGAGTGGCGGATTCCGCCATATTCACCTTGAGTAGCAAGGTTGACCTGACCTTCAAAACGGAACCAGACACCATCCTCTAAATCTTTCTCGGCATTTTCTTTTACGAGTTTTAAGGTGTCATCAATATTTGCTTTTACAAGCAAGGCATCCAGATCCACTGTATATCTTGGGGATTCATAAATTTTTATTCCAACAAAACCGCCCTTAAAAACAAGATGGCGGGCCAATGTTTTATCCGTCATCAATCGGGCTACCAATCGCTCGATCATAAAAAGGGTTTCAATATTTTTATATTGCACTCCCATTTTTTTGGAAAGTAGGGTTAGTTTTTGTCTAACAGATTCGCCTTTTGATTTTGTTGTCATTCTTCTATTGCTCCGACAATGGCCTCAAAGTGTTTGGTGAGATAGGAGTCAAGGCCGAGTTCCTTTGCCATCTTCCCAATTTTATTAAGTGTGGTGAGTTCGCTTTTAATAGCGATGCGGGCTGCTTTTATGGCTGTCCGCTCGCCCATTTTGGTTGCGAGTTTAAAGGCCTCGACAATGGCTCGTTCAATAGAGACGATACGGTAGCTATTGGTTTCTATGATGCCCACGTTAAGAGGGGTTTTTGTACGGATGAGGCGATATACTTTTGAAGTAGCCCGTTTTTCGGGGGGAACAAGCATCCATGTATGCCCCGGAACTTGATCAGCAAGGTTATAATAAAACAGAGCCGTAAGCCCACCCACGGCAGATTTTGGGCCAAACTTTTTACAGGCGATTTGGAAATCAATTTCCTTGGGAAAACTGGCATCGGTGTGAATATAAACACCTCGCTCCATGCGATGGATTTTTTCTTCTTTTACAAGTCTTGAAAGCTCTTGATGGCTAATGCCCATTTTCTCTGCTTGTGCGATAGAAAAGGGGCCAAGCTTTTTAAGTTGTGTTTCCTGTTTTGGAGTCATAACTTATTATCTGGCGGTTTTTGACATTTTTCAATAGAAATGTCAATTTTAGCCATATTACCCATAAACATCAATTGGGTAAAAATATTCAAATTCAAAAGTCTGGCGGAAAATGACATTACTTTTAGAGAATGTCGTTTTCCGCTGTGAGGTGAGTCCTAAGAATTAATACTAATATGAGGCCCAACGAGGCCCGCTGTGGCCTAAGTATATAAAACTACTCAACTAAATTTTATTAAAAATACCTCCACCAAATTCGGGCTAAAGCGAACCACGTCCTCACTTGATTCAGAATCAGTGAGGACGTAGGTTACGCTCCGGTTTCCCATCTCATCCTCACCACTGACAACGATAGATTTGAATAAACTCCGATAGGCATTCTTTAGCACCACCGGCTCCTTGTCTAGCATGACCTCTTGAACTCTTTGAGCCTGATCCGATATCGTGCGCCATGAGAAGGCCGTTTCCTTAAGAGCTTTGAGATTTTTCTCAGCTTCCTGAAGTTTTAAACTGAGGTCCTCTTTTACTTTCGCAGACGCGTCATTAAGGGCTTTGAACTCGCCAATAAAAAGCTGAATATCTGCCCTGTTGTCACACGCACCAAGCAGCAAATCCAGTTTTTTCATGTGTTGTTTCTTGACCTCGTCCACACGCTCAAGGTGAACCTACCCCGTCTATGGGAGAGTATGTCAATAAAAAAACTTCTCCATAGGCAATTGCCGTTTCCAGCTTTTGCCTTACGGTCGACCCATTTTGCATTAGCAATAATTGCGTTGGAACTGAGATTCATTTCTCATCCAGGTTGGGCTTTAATTGCGCCTA
>CAIYTD010000292.1 GCA_903928955.1 Oligoflexia bacterium
GATATTAAATTTATTAATAAAATATGTCATTAGTTTGACAAAAATAAACATACTAAATGTTCATAACTAATGCCGCAACACGTTCTCGAGTCGCCTCCTCAAGATCATCTGGAATTTTTCGACCCATTGTAAAATAGACTAAAGGCAACTTTACTTTTTGTGAAACATTATAAATAGAACCATAAATAGACGCTTCATCTAATTTAGAAAAAATAATTCCTTTAACTCCCAAAACTGAAAATCGACTCACTGCATCATATAATTCAATATCACGAGTAGTAGCCGACAAAACTAGATAAACATTAATTTCTAAAATAGACTGAAGTACAGTTTGAATGACTTTTATGGAATCAGGATCTTTCTGAGAACAGCCAGCTGTGTCAATAAAAACTACATCACAATTCTGAAAATCTACCAATGCAGCCCTCAAATCATCGACACTATTTAAAGACCTAAAAGGGAGATTTAAAATCTTTGAATATGTACCGAGCTGTCCAAAATTTGAAGTTTTACTGTGGTCTATATTAATAAGACCCACTTTATAACCTTGCCTTATTTTTGCCTGGCTAGCTAATTTAGCAATAGTCATTGTCTTTCCGACACCAGTAGGACCAGCCAAAGCAATCAGATAGGGATTTCCACCTGCTTGAGATTCATGCGTTTGAATTCCCGACCAAAGTGAAGCAACGTCTACTGTCTCCATGAATTCATTTGCTAGCAATTCGAAAACCTGTTCAGCAATTCCTGATTGCTCTAATCCTATTTCAAAGACTACTTTCTTGATCAGGGCATGAGCATACTTACGATCCACACCATGAATTACTAACTGTTCAAATGCATCTTGCAAAACAGGTGTATCTAAAAAAGTTTGTCTCAAAAAACTTTCAGCACCTGCACCTTTCCAATTTATTGGAACTTGCGAGTCTGACTCCTTTTTCTTTAATTCCTCAAACATTTTCCGGAGGTCCTTCACCTCCTCTTCTAATGATGTTTTTGAAGAACTCTCAGACTGCACAATCGCTTCAACCCTCGTATCCTTCTCATATTGCTGACCTTGCTCATCCTCAATATCAATATATCTCGTAGCTGTAATTCTATTAGATTTACGAGATAACTCTACCTGATCAGCAGTAGATTTTTTCTTCTCAATGTTTTTATTAGAATATTTTTCAATAATATCTGCTTGTCTTTTAGCAGGCATGCTATTCATTCTGACTTTGCCTGCATCCGGTAATTTACTCTCAACCAATTGCTTCTTCTGTATCGACCGATCAGATACTGCTGCTGTAATTTCAACAGAAGATTTTGATAGTAAACCAAAACCTCTTCTATTTTGTTTTGTCTGTAAAATAATCGCTTCTGGACCCAGCTCGCGCTTTACATTATCTAATGCTTCTTGCATGGTTGGAGCTTCAAATTTTTTAACTTGCATAAGATAACCTGACCGTTCCAAATGATTTAACTGTTATACTAGTTGAAATCTCATTATGCGAAAGTACAACTATATTAGGAATAAATCGATCAATAAGGGATTTCACATGAGACCTAATTAAGGGAGAACAAAGTACAATCGTATGATTAGATTGACTGGCCACCTCAACTGCTTGCTGATTCAGTTGAGCAATAAAAGTTCTAACAAATTCAGGATCTATTGATAATTGCTGACCTTGATCCGTTTGAATGATTCCTGACGCTATTGTTTCTTCAATGTTTCGATCTAAAGTAATTAAAGTCAATTGACCATCAGGGCCTAACAGTTTCTTTGTAATACTTCTAGCTAGCGAAGCTCTCACCTGCTCAGTTAGGATAATAGGATCTTTTTGCAAAGGCGCAACATCTGCGAGTGTTTCGAGGATAGACTTCAAATCACGAATAGATACATTTTCTTTTAAAAGGTTTTTTAGTACTTTTAATATAATTCCAACTGGAAGTAAATTTGGAATCAAATCTTCAACTACTTTTGGGGCAACCTGCTTAAGATTATCCAAAAGACTTTGAAGTTCTTGGCGACCTAATAGTTCGTGAATATTTTGTCTAATAAGTTCTGTTAGGTGAGTTGCAATAACTGTAGAAAGATCAACAACAGTGTACCCTGCATATGTAGCTTCATCTTTCTGTCTTGAGCTAATCCAAATTGCATCCAAACCAAATGCTGGCTCCTTAGTTGGAATGCCCGCAATACGATCAACAACATTTCCAGGATCCATGGCAAGTAAATGACCTACCATCAATGAACCCATTCCTATTTGAGTTCCTTTGAGGAGGACTTGATAGTCTCCAGGCTTAAGCTCTAAATTATCACGAATTCTAAGTGACGGAATAATTAGCCCTAAATCTAAAGCAAACTGCTTTCTAATATTCGATATTCTTTCCAAAAGATCCCCATTTTGATCAGCATCAACAATATTAATGAGACCATAACCCACCTCCAATTCCAATAAATCAACAGAAAGAAGATTTTCCAATTTATCTCCAGTATTTTTTAGTTTTTCTTGTGTCGTTTTTTTATTTTTCTCTGTCTCTATTAGTTTTGTCTGTTTATTGAGAGCATAAGTTATACCCATTAATCCAGAAGCTAAAAGCATGAATGGAATAAATGGGAGTCCTGGAACCAAGGACATAAATCCCATAATACCACCAGCAGCCATAATTGCTTTTGGTTTCATGAAAATCTGCCTAGACACCTCTTGGCTAAAATTAGTACTCGTTGCAGTTCTGGTAACCATAATTCCAGCTGCTGTTGATACTATTAGTGCTGGAATTTGACTTACTAATCCGTCTCCAACAGTAAGTAAGGTAAAGGTAGAAGCAGCTTCCCCAATTTCCATTCCCTTTTGAAGGGTTCCTATTATAATTCCTCCAAGCATATTTACTATAACTATTAAAATTCCAGCAATAGCGTCTCCGCGAACAAATTTAGAAGCTCCATCCATTGCTCCGTAAAAATCAGCTTCTTTTGCAATTTCAGATCTTCTTCTCCTGGCTTCTTCTTCATTTATAAGCCCGGCATTTAGGTCAGCATCAATAGACATCTGCTTTCCAGGCATTGCATCTAAAGTAAATCGTGCGGCAACTTCGGCAACTCTTCCAGCGCCTTTTGTAATAACTACAAAATTAATAATAACCAATATAATGAAAATGACAATTCCTACTGCGTAATTACCACCAACTACAAACTCTCCAAATGATTTAATGACGTCTCCTGCTGCAGATACGCCATCTTCAGCTCCGTGCAACAAAATCACTCTCGTAGTAGCAACATTAAGTGAAAGTCTAAAAAGAGTTGTAATTAATAATAATGAAGGGAAAATACTAAAATCTAAAGCTCGAGTTGCATAAACAGAAGTTAACAACAAGACCACTGAAAAAGCTATACCCAGTGACAAGAGAATATCTAGCAAAAATCTAGGCATTGGAACAATCATCACAGCTAATATTGCTACCAATCCTACTGCTAGACCAAGGTCTGAGTTTCTAGAAATTCTATCTAATATGGTCATAAATTCTATTTCCTCAATCGATACACGTAGGCCAATACTTCAGCCACAGCTTGATAAAGAGCATGTGGGATAGCCTGACCAATTTTCACACTTTTATAAAGAGTACGAGCCAACGGAACATTTTCTACAAGTGGAACTCCAGCTTCACTTGCTATTTGCTTAATTTTTTGAGCAACAAAATCAGCCCCTTTAGCAACTACTTTTGGAGCAGTCATTGTAGATTGGCTGTATACAATTGCAATTGCGATATGAGTTGGATTCGTAATAATAACATCTGCTTTTTTCACTGCTTGCATCATTCTGCGTCGGGCCATCTCCCTTTGAACTGATTTTATTCTAGCTTTTATTTGTGGGTCTCCTTCTCGTTCTTTATGTTCTTGCTTGGCTTCCTGTTTAGTAGTTCTTAAGTTTTTATGATATTCAAAGCGTTGTAAAAAAAAATCTACCACTGCAAATACTATCAAAACAGTTGCCATAGTTAGGAAAATGCTCTTTGCTGTCCTACCATAACTTAATAATAAATATCCTGGCTCTCCGCCCAAATAATGAGGAGCAAGCAAGATTTCAGACTTCACCAACATCACAGACATTAATAATACTAGGACTGCCTTAAAGATGAGACGAACTCCATCAATCACATGTCTCATGGACATTAGCCGCATGAAACCCTGAAGTGGATTAATTTTTTCAAAATCTGGCATGAGTGGATCTATCGAAAATACAGTGCCTATTTGAAGAAAACTCCCTATTATTCCCAAAAGAAATCCAGCCCCACAAATTGGGAGCCCGACGACTACTAAAATTTCAAATACTTTCATGGAATAGATTTGTAGTATATGCGGTGAACTCAGATCAACGCGCGCAGAAAGATTAGTTTGAAATACCTCACGCATGAAGTCAGAAATCTGATCGGCAATACGAGAAGACATCAAATAAGTCGTCGTAGCTGTAGCAAACAAAGCCGCAAGAGCAGATAGTTCTTTGCTCTGAGCAACAATCCCCTTACTTCGATATTCCTCCAAGCGATAAGGTGAGATTTCGTCGCTTAGATCTTCTCTAGTTTTGTCTTCACTGCCGTCAGCCAATAGCTATCCTCCACCCTTGATGGTTTTGATAATAGAGTTCATTGAATCAATCATTCTCTCAATATAGATGACGATCGCATCATGAAACATTTCTGCGCTCAAATACATCACTGCCAAACCCACTATGGCACTCACAGTAAAAGACAGCATAAACACATTGACTTGGGGAACAGCTTTAGAAATCAAACCAAAAACTACATTCACTGCAAATAAAGCCATTGATACAGGGCCAGCCATTTGAATTCCGAAAATAAAAACATCACTTGTCATTTTGATTAAACGAGAACTGAGAAGTCCTGAAAATTCAGCTCTTCCTAATCCTACCACTCGATAACTATCTAATGCAGCTCGAAGCATTAAATGGTGTCCATCTATTGCTAAAAAAATGAGCATCGCTAAAGCAGTCTGAAGCTGAGCAACAACTTGAGTTTGAGATTCCTGATGAGCATCAAACATACTTGCAGACGCGAATCCCATAAAATTTCCAATGAGATGACCTCCAAAAGAAATGCCATCAAAAACAAGTCTAGCCGTGAAGCCTAAAAATAGTGCAAATAGAACTTCTAGTCCCAGTGTTGAGACAATTCCACCTGCGGTAGACGCCCACCGAACTGCATCAGAAGGATGAATCAGCCCAGACGAAACGAGCGATGGAAAAAGTGAGATCGTAACCACCAAAGCCAGTAAAATCTTAACCGGAGCTGGGATTAAGCGATCCCCGACGAAGGGAAGTACAGCAATTACTACGCTGAAACGCACTAATACAGCAAAAAATGTAAAGAGCTCAGATAAACTGAAATTAAAAAGAGACATTCATCTCACCCAAGACCCCGCATTTCCTAAAATATTTGCTGTGTACTGTTGAAGTACCTCTAACATCCAAGGTGCCATCACAATCAAAACAACTAATACAGCAACCATTTTTGGAATAAATGTAAGTGTTGATTCATTTATCTGAGTTACTGCTTGCATAACACTCACTAGAAGTCCAATTACCATAGCAGCCGCCAAAAGAGGTCCAGCTAGATAGATAATAGTTTTAATTGCCTCCGAACCCAGTGACATCACCATTTCTTCAGACACTAAAATCCCCTCTTCCTTTCATCCAAAACTTTTCACAAGACTCCCCACTACGAGCTCCCAGCCATCTACCAATACAAACAATAAAAGTTTAAAGGGGAGCGAAATGACCGCCGGTGGCAACATCATCATTCCCATCGCCATGAGAACACTCGCGACAACCATATCTAGAACTAAAAAAGGCAAATACAGCATAAATCCAATTTGAAAAGCTGTCTTAAGTTCACTAATGATAAATGCAGGTACTAAGACCAAAGTTCCAACATCTGTACGGCTCTTGGGTTTTACTTCTTTTGACAAGCTCAGAAATAACTCCAAATCCTTTTCTCTTGTTTGACTAAACATAAATTCTCTTAAAGGTGCTTCAGCCCTCTGCAACGCTAAAGTTTGTCCAATTTTTTCATTCA
>CAIYTD010000293.1 GCA_903928955.1 Oligoflexia bacterium
CCCATGCAAAGAATCTACTCGATAACGTCGATCCGTTAAATACTGAGTTAATTCCGTCACTAAAGACTTTGTTTGACAAAACACCAAACCATAAAAATCTTCAGCAGCAGCATCAATCAGTTTGCAAAGTATTTCAGGTTTATTCGACTCTTGGGTCAAATAGTAAAATTGCTCGACTGTGCCAGAGAGCATCTCTGTGCGATTCACTTGAACCTGACGCGGAGAACGTAAATATTGATCCGCTACTCTCCGAACTTCATGACTCATTGTTGCAGAAAAAAGCCAGATCTTACTTTTTTCTCGAGGAGTGCCTCCGATAATGGCCTCGAGGTCTTCTTTAAAACCCATTGAAATCATTTCATCGGCTTCGTCTAAAATGAGAGTATGTAACTGATCTAACTTCAGGGTACCCCTCCCGATATGATCTACTACTCGTCCTGGAGTGCCTACAACGATGGATACACCTGACTTGAGGCCTCGGATTTGCTCTCCATAATCGGATCCGCCATAAATAGGAAGGGCACGCACTCCCTGAATCCGTTCCCGTCCTCCGCCTTCCTTCCCTAAATGTTTACCCAAAAGGTTGATCTGCCCAGCAACTTGGAGAGCGAGCTCTCGAGTAGGGCAGAGAATCAGCGCTTGAACTGCACGTTGAGAAAGATTAATTTTTTCTAAAAGAGGAAGACCAAAAGCTGCTGTCTTTCCTGTTCCTGTGGCTGCAAGACCCAGAAAATCAGTGGGCTCACCTAAAAGAATAGGCAATGCTTCCGCTTGGATAGGACTAGGTTTAACATAGCCCAACTCGGCAATGGCTCGCATTAAGGGGGGACTTAGATTTAACTCGTTGAAAGATTCCAAAGTATTCTCGTTTCTTTAAGAAGGTGACCTATACCATACTTTTACCTAATTGTTGAATAATTTAGTAATTTAATTTTCATAACCCCATCCTCTCAAACCACTTCTCGGCAATTAAATAGTGTTGATGATAAGTCATAGGATCGGGCGGTAAAACTAAAGCAGGTTGGCCTGGCCTAAATAGTTTTCTCACAATCTCATTTCTATTGCGCTTCTGCCAGCTGAGATTTGTATTTTGCACAAAAAGAGGATCCAGTCGCATACTTCGGATCGCTGCTCTCTGAGCAAATCTACTGAGACACGGAAAAAGAGCACTTATTATTTTTAAAATTTGATCCTCGGAATAAAATTCTAAATGCAAATAAGTAGAGTACATAGCTGCTTGAAGGTAATTGCGATAATCTCTTTTCTTACTCAATTCTAACCAAATAGTGCTACCTGGATCATAGATAACTCCCGTCAAGTAAAACAATAATCCCAGCTCTAAACCGAGCCCGTCGGCAAGGGCCATATCGAGAGTAATCACTAAACTTTCTGCAAAATTTAAAAAACGACGAAGACTTTCTAAGTCTCCTTCAGGCGGACAAGAAGGCAAAAACTTCCAAAGAATTCTATGATTTTGTTCATGAAAAAGACTTGAGCAATAAGTCCGCAGCAGGAGTAAATGATCTAAATTTTTGGATTGAATCGGGTTCGTTGCCGACCAAATCAACTCTCTTTCCAAAGGACTGTATTCAATCTGCTGCTCCAGCAGTATCGCGGAACTTAAAGTTCTAGGTGAAGAAACAAGAGTCGGAACAAAGGTACCACCTTGCTTGAGATAGATTTGTCGACTACGACGGTAAAGGGAGCTGCAATTCAGAAGGTGTAAATCAAACGGCTGTTCTAGAAGAGAAAGCGCATCTTTCGCAAGGCTATCCTGCGACTCTGCAAGCAAACGAATTCCTCGTTTAAGAAAGCCACCTTGTTTTTGCAATGCAGGAATCTTCGAAACCTTCCCACTTCCGATACTTGCAATGATGCATTGAGCCCACTTGGGCTTTTGCTTCATGATTGAAACAAAGCGAAATACTTTGCGTAACCCTCTTCTTCCAGCTTCTCTAATGGAATGAAGCGGAGTGCAGCGGAGTTCATACAATACCGTAATCCAGTCGAAGCTGGACCATCCGTAAATACGTGACCTAAATGAGAGTTTCCCTGCCGAGAACGCACTTCCACTCTTTCAGCGAAACCCAGCTTAAGATCCTTCTTCTCTACCAGATTTTCCTTCTCCAGCGGCTTTGAAAAGCTGGGCCAGCCTGTACCCGAATCGTATTTATCTAAAGAACTAAAAAGGGGCTCTCCACTCACAACATCGACATAAATGCCAGGTTCATTCTGATCCCAATAGGCATTCCTAAATGGTTTTTCAGTCGCCCCATTTTGAGTTACTTCAAACTGTTCTAAAGTCAGTTGAGATGGATTCATTCTATTCTTTTCCTGCTTTCGAAGTTTTCTTCTCATAGACTTGCCCTTTCTACTAGACTAAGATTTACTAAGAAATGATATGAAAAATGAGCAACCTTTACATAACCTCAATCAGCAATTAAAAGATTATGTCCATCAAATGCAATCAGAGATTGGACGTTCAGGCCGGACCCTACATCAAGTATTTGCGGAGTATCTTGCACTCAAAGCCCAAAATCAAAACCTTGCACAGGAAATGGAAGGGTTTGAGATCGCGCATGTAGACCAACTTACACTCGAACAGTTCCAGGAAAATAATGATATTCTGCAAAGATTACAAATATTAAGGGACAAAGTCCTGCCAGATTCCATGAGTCCGGAGCTCCATCCCTGGAATCCCTTTGCACACCCGGACCACCGACTAGATGACTTCGACCTTCTCATCCGAACTATTCGGTTTGTAGGAATTCAACTCAGCAAATTTTGGGTAGAAGTTCAATCTTTTCCACTTTTCCTCAAAACTTTAGAAAATATCTCAGTTCCTGAAATTGAAGAAATCTTTCAATGGTTGAAATCAAGCCCACCTTGGAACGAAATCATCCAGCAACCCCGCATCATTCCTGCACTCATTCAACCTGAATCTCGTGAGTCCTTATTCGAATTTGCACGCGATGTAAAATGCGCACGAGCCCTTTGCGAAAAAGCTGCATCCTACCAAAACTCCACTTACCTAGCTTCAGATAGAATCCCAACTCACTTTGCTCTTTTAGCGGAAAGCGTTGTTCTCACTCAAAAACAAGAATTAGACCTCTCTCAACAAAGTGACCTCGACCTCCAAATCAGTCACTATCAAAAGCAACTAGACCAAATCCATCAAGCGCAACGCTTTTTTACAGACTTAACGACTCAAACAGGCTTACCTCAAGCAAGCCAACCTGAAGAAGCTAAAAAAGTATTTCAAGCAAGTGCCTATATTAGCTCGATGCCGAAGAAAATTCTTCCGTGGAGACAGCCCCAAATTCTAGCGCCTTCTCAACTGATTCGGATTCAAGCACTTCAAGACAGAGCTCGTCCCATTCTTGAGACGCGAGAGAAACTCAAAATGCACTTTAAATTGGAAGAACCTATCCAAATAGAAGAACTCAGACAACTAGGCACTGCACTCACCTCTGGAGGTGTACTCCGACGCTTTAAGGCACCCTACCAAGATGCCATTCAGCGCTATAAAAACATCCTTCAACCTCATACCCTCACTCAAGGAGGGCTTCAAGAGACTGGATTCCAGATGGCCGAACGCCTCATTGAGTGGGCAACTTATTTAGAGCAAGTTCAAGCATTCGACAAAAATAATGATGTTCGAAAAACTTTTGGCCCCTTCTTCAAAGGGATTGATACGGATTTTCAAACAGCGTTGGAAACAAATAAATGGGCTTCTGAACTGCGAACTGCACTTACCCTAGACGGCTCAACTTTTTCAAAATTATTGATAGAATTCCTATTTAAATCCTCAGAAGATCATCTCAATCTATTTGTTTCCTATTTGAAAAGCAGCGAAGCCAATGTTCTCGAAAATATTCTCAACCATTCCAATATCAACAGTGATTCCAATTATGCGAAATTAGAGTTAGAATTTCATCAGAAAGTTACCGAGCTGAGTCGACTTTCGGACATTTTAACTCAGTTAGGGTTTCGACGTGAACTTCCGCTTTCTTCGCTCAAAGAACTGCATCAGACTTATGAAGAAATTATTTTTTTAATGAATCAAATTGAGTCTCGTCCCGATATCAAAGACTGGCTCAAATCTCACTTCAAGGGAATAGATACCGATCTCAGCCTGATCAAAAATAGTGCTGCATTTGTGCAGTACATGGAACGATCATCAATCCTCAGCAGCATGAAAACCTCATTTCTTTCGCCACAGGGACCTCAACGTTTTGGGGAAACTCGAACTCTAGCTATTTCAGCCTTGGGCTCCCTGGAAGCATTAAAAGACCTTTTCCAAAAACTAGAAGTGATTACCCATGGACAATCAAAAGGAATCAGTGACGGCGCCATCCCCAAACTCCTGGGATCAATTCAACAAGCTCTGAAGCAGCCCGCTTTATTAAATGACTGGATCGAATACCTAAAATCGGAACGCGAATCAAAAGTATCTGGACTAGGCCCTTTCTTAGATTTTTTTGAAGCCCAAATGCTGCCTGGACGACCTCTCGTCACTGCCTATCGTCTCGCATTCCATGCTTCACTTTTAAAGAAAGTGCTTGAGCATTCAGCTCAACCGAAAGAAGCTGATCCTAAAATTCCGATCTTTCACTAATGAACCCAAAAATTATTTTAACAACGCTGAATGCAAAATATCACCACTCTTCGTTCGGGTTGCGATATCTTTTTGCTAATCTCAAAGAACTCAGAGAGAGTACCCAGCTCATTGAGTTTACTCTCTCTCAAAATCCGCGAGATATTGCTGAAGCAATTCTCACCTATAACGCTAAAATTGTAGGTTTTGGCATCTATATTTGGAATACTGAACAATCCTTAAAGATCATCTCTATTCTTAAAAAGATAAAACCTCAACTTCTCATCGTACTAGGAGGACCTGAAGTCAGCTACGAATCCGAAAATCAATCCATCTGTCAAGCCGCTGATTTCATTATTCAGGGTGAAGCAGATTTTTTATTTTATGAATTTTGTAGAAATTTTTTAACTGATTCCAAACTGCCATCCAAAAAATGGATATCCGGCATATTGCCCAATGTGAAAGAAATTGCCTCTCCCTACTCTTACTATACTGAAAATGACATTAGGCACCGAGTCATCTATGTCGAAGCCTCACGGGGTTGCCCTTATAAATGCGAATACTGTCTATCATCCCTCGACAAATCAGTGAGAAATTTTGATCTGGATTCATTTATGACTGACATGAATGAGCTCATCCAGCGTGGCGCGAAACAATTTAAATTTGTAGATCGAACATTTAACTTAAGTATTTCCACGAGCACCCAGATTTTAAAATTTTTTTTAGATCGCATTTCCATTGGTTTATTTCTGCACTTTGAAATGGTTCCAGATCGCCTTCCTTTAGAGATTCGAGAATTAATTCAAAAATTCCCCCCAGGCTCGCTGCAATTTGAAATAGGAATTCAAACTTGGAATCCTGAAGTCAGTCAAAGAGTGAGCAGAAAACAAGATCTCGTAAAAATTCAGGAAAATTTTAAATTTCTTACTCAGGAAACAGGAGTCCATATCCATGCAGATTTGATTGCTGGACTTCCTGGTGAATCTTTAGAATCTTTTGCAAATGGATTTGATGCAATTTCACTTCTTAATCCGCATGAAATCCAATTAGGAATTCTCAAACGACTCAAAGGAACTCCTATTATTCGTCATAATGAAGAATGGGCTATGATCTATCAAGATGATCCACCTTTTCAAATTCTACAAACCAAAACAATGAATTTTGAGACGATTCAAAAAATAGGACGATTTGCTCAATTTTGGAATCTTTATGCAAATAGTGGTAATTTTAAAAATACTTTAAATCTGATCAAAGCAGCACCCAATGCGTTAGGAAACTCGTCCTGGTTTTGGAAGTTTTTTAGATTTTCTGAATACTTGAGCAATCGTCATCCTCAGGGAAATGGAATCTCTCTCATCCACTTAGTGGAATCAGCATGGATCTTCTTGATCGACCACTTAAATATTTCCGATGAATTTGCTCGATCTGCCCTAATCCAAGATTATACAGGGAAAATCAAACGTGATATTCCTTCATTTTTAAGACCAGCTCAGAAAAAAACAAGAAAAACATACAAATCAACTACAAATCAAGAAAAAAACCCTCTATTACACACGCCACAAAGACAAATGAGGCACCTCATCACTAACTCCTCATAAAATGGCAAGTATAACCACCAGGATTTTTTTCCAAATAACTTTGATGATACTCTTCAGCAATGTAAAATTTCTGAACAGGCACAATTTCTGTTACTACCGAGCTTTTCCAAACCCCGAGTTGATCTACCCAAGCCTTTACTTGAATCGCAATCTCTTTTTGCTCCTCAGTATGATAGAAAATGGCTGATCGATACTGAGAACCCTTATCATTTCCTTGCGCATTTAAAGTCGTTGGGTCATGCATTTTAAAAAATAATTTCAAA
>CAIYTD010000294.1 GCA_903928955.1 Oligoflexia bacterium
ATAAAGCTAACAGATTCAGTAGGAAAAGAAATGATCCTAGTAGAAAATATAAATGAAATAATGATAAAATCAGACCCAACTCGTTTCAACGCCCTACAGCTCTATCTTCTTCTACAATTATACTGTATAAATGTTTATCCAGACTTATTAGAGAATATAAAATTATACAACGAATTATCTGGCTGCATCAGTAAAAATAAAATTAGACAGTTAAGTGATGATTTTTCATTAAAAATTAAAATAAATTCTATCGACCTAGATTATTCATTAATTGTAGTGCTAAACGAACTGTACGACTTTTCAAAAAAAACAACCCAACTCATGAAAATGAAAGATCCCTTCCAATCAGATATTGTTTTAGATAAAGTCACTCTTGACAGCATCGAGCAGAGATATCAAGAAGACTTAAATCAACTAGAAGTGAGCCAGCTCAGACAAGAAACTCAAGCATCCGAGTCATCACAAGTAGCAACAGAAGCAATAGTAGAAGCCGAAACACCCCTATTACTGGCGATATCAGAAGAGGAGCATGTAGTAAAAAAATCAACAAAGGGATGTGAAAAGACTATTACTCAGCTGTCACTCAAAGATCAAATGAGTTATTCCTTTAACATTCTTAAAGCAAAATATGCCGATATAAATATTATCTTATTTGAGCTAAACGGTACCAATGCTCACCTTAAAGTTACACCTAAAGAAATAGAAAACTTAGCAAAACAGTTATTGAGCAATTTAGGCGAATTTGGAGACAATATTAAAAACGACTTTATAAAAGATTTACAAAGCAAAGTTCACCCTGCCCACTCCAAAGATACAGGAAATCTATTACCCAGAGAATCTGTTCGATTTTTAAGAACAGTATTTCTGCGCTGGGGGTTTTTTCCAGATAACTTCGAAGGCACCCAAAACACAGATTGGGGCGCACTGTCAGCTTATAGCAAACGGTTGATGCAAAATAAATTTGATGAATATTTACCCAAAAAACAGTAGTTCAATCCTTTTGGAACTAGCCAAAGAAATTCTTAATCGCATGCAAAGTGGTCTCACGACTCACTGCTGCAATGGACTCTGTCAAAGGAATATTCTTAGGACATGCCTTCACGCAGTTCTGAGCATCTCCGCAGTCTGTAATTCCACCAGGAGCCATCATCGACTGTAATCTCTCCGGAGCATCCATTGCACCAGAAGGATGCGCATTAAAAAGTCGAACCTGATTAATGGCCTGAGGCCCAATAAAGGGCGACTGAGGTCCATAATTCGGACAAGCTTCGAGACAGCATCCACACGTCATACACTCAGACATTTTATATCGGGAAAGAGCTAATGTTTGAGAATAACGAGGACCAGCTCCTAACTCATAGGTGCCATCAATACTCACCCACGCCTTGACTTGTTTCAGATGCTCAAACATGCGAGAGCGATCCGTAATCAAATCTCGGATCACCGGAAACTTAGAAAACGGTTCGAGCCGTATGGGTTGCTCCAATTGATCTACAAGAGCGGTACAAGCTTGACGAGGACGGCCATTAATCACCATCGAACAAGTTCCACACACTTCCTCTAAACAAGCAGCTTCCCAGGCAGGAGGAGTTGTCCCTTTTCCATCTGCTGTAATAGGACTCACTTGCAAATCTTGAAGCAGAGCGATCACATTGAGATTCGGTCGCCATTTCATGCGAAAAGTTTCCCAATGAATTTCAGCGCCTTCCCGCTCTTGCCTCTTAATTTGTACTTCAACGAATTTTTCAGTTTGAGGGTTTAAATTTTCCATTTTTGATGATTCCATTATTTGCTCACAGATGAACCTGTTCCAGAAGTCCCAGGACCTGCCTCTTTATCTACATCGTACTTCCTCGCTCGAGGCTTCACAAGAGACACATCAATCGGATCATAAGAAAACTGAGGCTCTCCCTGATCCTTACCCATTCCAAAGGGTAAACTGGAAGTCAAGCTCTTGGGAGCTTTATAAAGTGCGATCGTTGTTTTCATAAACTCAGAGTCATTTCGATCTGGAAAATCCGGTTTATAATGAGCCCCACGGCTTTCGTTTCTTTTGAGTGCCCCAATCGTAATCACCCGAGCCAAGTGGATCATAGAATAGAGCTGCCGAGTATAATGAATCGATTGATTGGCCCAACCTCCTCGGTCTTTAATTCCAATTTTGTGCCATCGATCTTGAAATTCTTGAAGTTTTACATCCGTAGCTTGAAGCTTATCGTTATAACGCGTGACCGTGACATTGCGAGTCATCCACTCGCCCAGCTCACGCCCCATTAAAAATGGATTTTCAGGACCGTCCATTTTCTTAATATGATCTACTCTCAAATGATGCCATTTAACAGCATCCTCAAAAACAGGAGAAGCAACATCCTCTTCATGCGTTTTGAGGCCCTTGGACCACTTAGCCATGGCAGGCCCTGCGACCATGCCTGCATAGATACAGGACAACAAAGAGTTGGCACCCAATCGATTCGCCCCATGAATCGAATAATCCGCTTCTCCTACAGCAAAAAGGCCTGGAACGTTCGTCATTTGATCGTAATCTACCCAAAGCCCACCCATGCTATAGTGAACCGCTGGAAAGACCTTCATTGGCACTTGAGTGGGATCATCTCCCATAAATTTTTCATAAATATCTAAAATGGCCCCGAGTTTCTTTCGCAAAGTCTCCTGAGGAATATGGGAAAGATCCAGATAAACAACAGCCTGACCATTAACACCCAATCCCATATCATAGACCACTTTATGAATAGCGCGGGTCGCAATATCACGAGGAACAAGATTTCCGTAAGCAGGGTACATTTCTTCTAAAAAGTAATAGGGTTTTCCGTTTCTAGGCACCCAAACACGTCCCCCTTCCCCACGAGCACTTTCTGACATTAAGCGGAGCTTATCTTCACCCGGAATGGCAGTAGGATGTACTTGAATAAACTCCCCATTAGCATATTTTACCCCTTGAAGGTATGCCGAAGCGGCAGCAGCACCGGTGTTAATAATCGAATTAGTCGATTTACCAAATACCATACCAGGTCCACCCGTACCCAAAGCAACAGCTGAACCTCGGAATGCACGGACTTCCATGGTCACAATATTGGTACCAACAATTCCACGACAAATTCCTTCTGCATCCTGAATAAAGCCTAAGTACTCCCAGGTTTCAAATTTCCGAACTTTTCCTTCTACTTCGAACCGTCGCACTTGTTCATCTAATGCATACAAAAGCTGCTGCCCCGTCGAAGCGCCTGCAAAAGCAGTACGGTGGTGCTTCGTTCCACCAAAACGCCTAAAATCAAGAAGGCCTTCCGGTGTTCGATTAAACGGAACGCCCAAACGATCCATTAAGTAAATAATTCCAGGGGCAGCTTCACACATTTTTTTACAGGGAGGTTGATTCGCTAAAAAATCGCCCCCATAAACGGTATCGTCAAAGTGCTCCCAGGGAGAGTCACCTTCGCCCTTTGTGTTGACTGCTCCATTAATCCCGCCCTGAGCACAAACGGAATGACTGCGCTTCACGGGGACAACAGAAAACAAATCTACTTCCATACCTGACTCACAGGCTCTAATTGTGGTCATCAGACCAGCCAGGCCACCACCTACAACAATTAATCGATGCGCTTTTGCCATAAATACCTTATACGACTGCCCCCACGTGAGACGCAAGGGCTTGTTTTTTAATCGCAGACATATTAGCTTTTTATTCTATCGATGAAGCCTATTTCAAAACTAACCGAATTCAAAATTGCCTGGATTGCCCTGATCTGCCTTTCGTTTTCCTTATTTCTAGGAAAAGCGGGCGATAACCTCCTCAGAGGAATTGACTCAAATATTCACTCTGCAGTATCTATGGACGTTACTTCGACAGGATTCCTCCCTAAACTTCCGATAACCGATCCGAATCTGAATACCCGTGATTTAGGACCTCCATTCAATGATCACCCCTTCTTTTTCTTTTGGATCAACGGATGGATCATGAGGGCCCTAGGCCCTTCTGCATTTTCAGCCCGAATCCTAACTGCTTCCTTCTCTACTGGATGTATTATTTTGACATTTTGCCTCGGACAATCCCTCTATTCCACCTTTTTTGGCTTTCTATCCGCTATTATTCTCCTTTTCACGCGTGACATCGTCCTGACAGGAGGGGGAGTCAGCCTCGACCCCGCACTTCTTTTTTTCATTCTATTATCTTTTTTCTATTGGCAAAAAGAAAAATGGATCCTAACAGCCATCAGCGCCGGAGTTGGCCTATGGTTTAAAACTCCCGTTGTTCTCCTCGTATTTCCGACTGCGATCGTGGTTTCTCTATTGCAAAAAAAATCCCTACAAATTTTTCAAAAGATTATTCTCTCTACGTTACTTGCACTTTTCATAGGCTCGTTCATTTGGATTGCTACGGGTTGGATAGGAGGATGGGGTCTCGTGCAAGATTATTGGGTCCGACAAGTCTGGGGAACCGCAGTAGGAGGTCGTAATCAAGGGCACCGTCCCAACTTATTTCTACCACTCGCAATGATTCGAAGGGGATTCATCCCAGGCCTTCCTTTGCTTCTCCTGGGATTAAGTTGGATCAGTGTCAAAAAGCTTTGGAAAAATCCTGCCGTATGCGTTTCCCTCTCAGCAATAGGAGTACTTTTAATTGCACTAGCTCCGATGAGCTTTAGTTTAGACTATTACTATAATCCCGTTTTTCCATTTTTAGCTTTTCTTTCCTCTTTTTCCTTAATCCCGCTTCTCAGAAATAAAGAAAAAAAATTCTTTCTTATTTTTTCAGCTCTAGCGCTCCCCCTTCTCGCTGTCCTGCTTTGCTCTCCCATTCGCTTAGGACCCGAAGCTTTTGTTGCTCTCAAACGATTTATGCCACTGATTCAATCTTATGGAACCTGCCAGGATCATGTTCTGATCGTTGCTGGAGGAGAACCTGTTGGCTCAGCTTTAGATTACAGACTTGCTCTCAAATTTTACACAGGAAGAACTGTCACAACAGAAAGCTGCTCAACAGCCAGCAGTGCACTAGTCTCTAGGACTCCAGAATGGATTGTCATCTCTTGTGAACACTGGAATAGCTGCCTCTCCCCTTCGGAAAAGGCCTTATTTCCAAGACGGTTTCAAGTCGGCAGTCAATACTTAGCAAGCAGTATCCTTCCAAACACCTCTGTGACCGATCTGACTCCACTGGAAAGGGAACTCAAGCCCGTCATCGACGGTCGTCCACCCGCCTACCCCAAAGATATCTACCATCCATAAAGAAGGATTTAATAAAATTTTAAAAACTACGAGCTCCTGACTCGATCACTTCGTTACCAAAGACCTGAGCAACACCATAAATTTGGGCATTTCCAGCTACTCGGGAAGAACCCCCTAAAACTGAAATCTCAGAGACCTCAGCCAAACCGGAGACTTCTGCTCTTCCAAAAATATCAGCGTAACCAGAAACGATAGCCCACCCAAAGATTTTAGATCTTCCATAAATCTCAGCGTTATCGAAAACTTGTGCATCTCCGAAAATACGTGACTCTCCATAAAGTTTAGAATTTCCAAAAACTTGGGCATCGCCATAGACCTGAGCACGATCAATAATTTTAGCTGCACCATAGACCTGTGCATTTCCATAAATTTGAGAGTTGGAACCAATTTTAGCATCCCCATAGACACTACTAAAATCAAAAATTTTAGTCTGCCCACCTACATCTGCATCCCCATAAAGCTGAGAATTTCCGTAAACTCGCGCAAAACCTCGAACGACAGCATTCTGAAAAATACGAGCTCTTCCATAAACACTTGCCTGCATCTTCACCCAAGCATTTCCATGAACAAGAGCATCCCCATAAATCTGAACATTTCCTGAAACTTGGGCATATTCAAAAACCCAAGCATCTCCGTAGACTCGCGAACTTTGTGAAATCCGTGCACTTCCAAAAACATGAGCGTTTCCAGAGATATGCGCTCGATCTTCAATGCGAGCAGTCCCGTAAATGCTAGCGAAATCGCAAATTTCTGCCTTGCTCGCAATAAAGGGAATATTTCTGCCCTTCCTATTTTTTTTTACATAAGCCGAATTTGCTACAAAACCACCAGTTTTTCGAGACTGATTCACCGTATAACTTCCAGGCGCTCCATTGCAGGGCTCATCTGAATAAACACATGAGAAAAAAGCAATATAAATAAAAACTAAAATAGAAGAATAAAAAACCATCCGAAAGACTCCTCAAATTCTACAAAAAAGTACAGATATTGAGTATTTCAGAACTTGTCAATTGGGGTTCTAGCAAGAAAATATAAAGCAGAGTTAAAATAGGTTTTTCAACCTATTCCATCAAAATCCGGCGCTTCTTAATTCTTCCACAAGAGCGTCCCTACAGGCTATATCTTCGTTCAGACGATTTAAATCGAAATTTTCGTTGATACGATTCAGCGCGTCTTGACAAACTGCTTGATTATTTTGGAATTGGTTTCGACGCTGCTGAAATTCCAGTCGAGAGATTATATTATCTTCTCTTTCTCTCTCCTTGAGTCGCAGCTCCTCTGTAACAAGATCTCTTTCGAAAGCGACTCCAGCTGGAATGGAGAGGTAGTCCTAATAATCGATTTTCTAAACCTGCTATTTCTTGATCAATAGCTAGAATCGCTTGATCTGCGAGTGCTAATTGAACATTACCAAATTTGAAACTGCCACTTCTGGTGGATAGTTAATCACTTTCTGAATTCGACTTGCAAGCTCTCACTGCTGGAGCAGGTG
>CAIYTD010000295.1 GCA_903928955.1 Oligoflexia bacterium
TTTACGAAGTTATAGCAGGGGGATTTTAGTTTGCACTGCTTCAAATTGTCAATTAGGGGCTTTTAAAACAGACTCTGAGATGTTTTCGCTGAGTATCCTGTTTGGACTGCGATTGCAATAGGATTTAGAATAAATTTTTTTATTTCTAATCTGTAAATGAAAAATCAATCAGATGACTTTACTGCTACACTTTTCATGATAACCACTCCCCTTGGGGCTATTGCATGGAAAATCTCAGTAGAAAATAAATAACAAACCGACTCCGATAAGAATTTTAGCGAAGGCGCCGTAAACCCGTGTTTTTTAAAACAAGGATAAATAAAAGGATAAAAGGTGTCTGCGGTTAGCTCAACGGTGCCCCCTCGAGGAATATTCATGGCGAAAGCTGATTTAGTATCCAGATTCTGGAGCAATTTTTAAAAACAAAAAACGTGATCCATCAAGGAATATTAAGACTTCGATGCTTGCTCACGGGAGAAATTATGAGTTGGTTGAAGTCTCAGGGGTGGGTAGAGCTAAGCTAAAACCAAAGGCTCTTTATGATAAGATTGTCTTTGAAGTAGAACCAAAGAATATTACAAAGTCTGCATAAGAACTCACACTATAATCCATCTCCTCTTCGTGGTAACCGCTTCTTTTGAGGCTGTTGAAAGTATTAGTCGAAAGTTAAATTTCATCTCTATTTCTGTTTAAAAAACTTTATCAAATGGAATAAAAGAGAAAGTAAAATACTAAAAATAATAGAGGTAGTCATTGGAAAGTAAAATCTGAAATTCTCTTTTTCTATTAAAATATCTCCTGGGAGTCGTCCAAAATGCAGGAACTTTCCTCCGAATTGCCAAGCAATTCCAAGAAAAATGAATAACAAACCCACTCCAATAAGAATTTTAGAAAGGGGTGCTATGCTAATGTTCCCCCGTCGATCGTAATGGCTTGCCCAGTAATCATTGCACTTCCTGGGGAAGATGCGAGATAAGAAACAACATCTGCCACTTCTTCAGGTTCTACAAATCGCCCCAAAGGCACGGTCACTTCAAAATCCTTTTCTGTTATTCCAAGATCTTGCATTCTACCTTGAGCCATTTCAGTGCGAACCCATCCCGGACAAACTGCATTGACCGTAATTTTCCTGGGAGCAAGATAGCCCGAAAAAGCTCTCGTAAAACCAAGAACTCCGTGTTTTGCCGCACAATAGGCAGTTTGATCTGGGACTCCCTTCAAAGCTAGAACGGACGCAATATTAATAATCTTGCCACTTCCATCAGGGAGATGCGGAGACACATATTTACACATGTAATAGACTCCATGAAGATTGACATCTATAATGCGATGCCAAGACTCATCCGTCGAGCTCGCTTCCATTGAATTGCTACCAGCTAATCCAGAATTATTAATGAGCACATCAATTCTGCCGAAACATTTAAGAACTTGATTAATTCCAGACTGAACTGCATGGACATCAGCAACGTCACATTTAAATTTGAAGTCTGCAATACTTCGGTCAAGATGGCTTTCATGAGTTGCACATGTTGCAATCATCCACCCATCTTCCTTGAAGCGTTTGACTATTGCTGCACCAATACCTCTTGAACCACCCGTAATGAGTGCTACTTTTTTCTCTGCTGATTTCATCTCTGCTGATTTCATCTCTGCTATTTTCATCCATGATACCTTTTAAAAAATTATTGGCTCACTGATATTCCACGATTGGGAATCCAACCTTGATCCCACGCAATAAACCCTATCGCTAAGAGAAAAACAAATAAAACTGTCGTCAATAAGATATAGAGCATGTAGGGATGTTTCCAAATAGACCCTGCGTGCTCTTCTTCATTTTTTAAGTTCACTTTTTTCATAAGTAGTCGAAACTCTAGCATAACTTTGTAATAGTTCGCGAATAGTATTGTATTCGGTTATTATCTTAATCTATGACAAAACCCCCATTGATTCATAAGCCTGTGAAAGTGATACCTGAATATCTCAAAGCATTTATTTCAAAACAGGATCCTTCTCTTTATACGCCTATGGACCATGCGAGTTGGCGGTTTATTTTAAAAATTTCTAAAAATTTTTTTACCCAACATGCCCATAAAAAATATTTAGACGGACTCAGAGAAACAGGAATTTCTACGGATCGCATTCCATTGATTGAAGAAATGAATCCCTCTCTAGAGAAATTTGGGTGGCAAGCAGTCGCAGTAGTCGGATTTATACCACCATCCATATTTATGGAATTTCTATCACTGGGTATACTACCGATTGCCTGCGACATGCGAACAATAGATCATTTAACATACACACCTGCTCCGGATATTGTTCATGAAGCAGCTGGACATGCCCCTATCATTGCAGACTATGAATATTCTAATTACCTCCGTAGTTACGGAGAAATCTCGAGAAAAGCAATCTATTCCTCACAAGATTTACAAGTGTACCTCGCAATTCGCCACCTCTCTGATACAAAGGAAAATTTACTTTCGACACCACAAAATATTATTGATGCTGAAATTCAACTTGAAAAAACACTTACTGCAATCACTTTTATCAGCGAAGCAACTCTTTTATCACGAATGGGTTGGTGGACTTTTGAATACGGACTGATCGGTAGCATAACAGATCCAAAAATATACGGTGCTGGGCTGCTATCATCCTTAAGAGAAAGCTATCATTTATATGATAAAAATGTAAAAAAAATGGAGTTCTCCCTAAAATGCATTGAGATGAACTACGATATCACCCGTCCCCAACCTCAACTTTTTGTAGCGAGCGATTTTAAAATCCTAGAGGAAACTTTAGAAACACTTTCTTCCCAAATGGCTTTTAAAAGAGGAGGACTATATGGGCTCAATCAAGCTAAGCAAGCTGAAACTATTACAACTACCGAACTGGATTCAGGAATCCAAATCAGCGGAGTTTTATCTGACTTCCTACAAGATAAAGGAGGAAACCCCTCCTATTTAAAATTTATAGGACCGACCCAAATTTCCTTTCAAGACCAAGAAATCGAAGGACAAGGAGTCAGCACCCATCCACAAGGGTTCAGTACCCCGATAGAGAATTTATCGGAAATTCAACTTCTGCAGGCAGGATTTGAAAAAGGAAAGGAAGGTCAGCTTCTATTCCCTTCTGGCATTACTTTAAGAGGAAGATGGACGAAAAGCATTTACCGTCAAGGCAAACTGATTCTTGCAACCTTCGAAGAATGCTGCGTTCAAAAGGGTTCAGAAATCCTATTCTCTCCAAACTGGGGAAATTTCGACATGGTTTGCGGTTTAAGGGTAGTTTCAGTATTTGGAGGTGCAGCAGATCGGCAGAAATATTTAGATCATTCAAAAGAAGCGATACCAGCCCCTCGCCACCAAAAAACGAATCTCACGGCTGAAAACCAAGGCCTGAACAAGCTTTATGCACAGGTAAGAAGAATAAGAGACTCTGCAGCTCTCGATCAGACAATAATAACTGAAATTTTTTATTCTCTTGAAAAAAACTATCCAAATGATTGGTTACTGAGATACGAATTATTAGAATTATGCAAAAAGAACAGTTTGAACTTCCCCTGGGAGAAAAAACTTCGAAAGAATCTAACTAGAATTGGAAAACAATCTCCTGAGATCGCTGAAA
>CAIYTD010000296.1 GCA_903928955.1 Oligoflexia bacterium
GCTTACTTCTGAACCAAAAACAATAGATTTAGGTTCTATTCAGAAAAAGTATTGGGACCAAAATTCTGAACTCAATTTCAATGTGGTCCAGCACCGACTTTATCGGAAAGCTTGGAGGCCTAATATTAATATTAATGGTGGCTCATTTCTTGGAGATCCCTTTCTGAATAGTTCGCTCTATGGGGCTCAGGTAGGATTTGAATTCGGTGAAAATCTGGGCATTAGTGCAACATATTGGAAGTTTTCTAATAGTTTTAATTCGGCCTATTCAGCCCTTGTTCAGGCTACCGCTAATAACTCTTACCCAGGTTATGGCTCCAATAGTAATGAGATGCAATCTCTTTGGGGAGGCGAAGCTTCATGGAGTTTACTGTATGGAAAATTAAGTCTTTTAGGGCAAGCGATTTTACACTTTGATCTCTTTGTTCTGGGAGGGGCAGGGGTTTTACAAGCCAGTACGGGAGCAACTTCTGGAGAAACGACATTTTCTACTTTTGTTGCCTGGCCCGGAATTGGGCAGCAAATCTACCTCTGCCAATGGCTTGCTTTTCGGATGGACTACCGCTTGATGATTTATAGTCAAGATCATGTAGAAAGAAATACTCCCGTCTCGATGGGCACTGTCCTCAGCAAAAGTATAACCTATACACCGGTGTTTACTTTGGGACTGAATTTTATTTTTTAGAAATTTTTAGATAGAGAGCTATTATGTCTTATTAGTTCGGATCCCAGACGCAACAGCTCTCTATCTAAAGCTTGCCATTAAGGAAGAACGCAACCTACAGAAGTAGTGGTTGCTGTTATTGTTTTGGTGCCTGAATACTGGGCTGGGATATAGAAAAGGCCCATGTCAACGCCGCCACACGCCGCTACTTTGTCAGCTTGGCAAGTTTCTGGTTCTTGATCGCTGAGTGAGTGGGACAGTGTAGTGCAGTATCTGTAGTCCTTAGCAGCTCCTGCACAACTTGTTGTGCTACCGCCATCGCCTGTTTTAGGTATTGTAGTAGACCACTTTCTAAGTTGAATCATTGTGTTTGGACATTGATTGCCAGGAATAACGCACATTTCTTCAATACCTTCAGTTACCAGAGTCCCGTTTTGGATTGCACATTTTTGAGCTAACAAGTCTAATTGTATTGGCATTAATCCTTGAGGTAAACAAATTTTTGGAATTCCATTTTGAATGTACTGTTGTCCGTAAGTTGTACTATCACAAGTGGGTGGTGAATCAGTGATAGGGGTGAGTGTGGGAGTAGTCGTGCTACCATTGTTATAATTACAGAAAGTAATTGTAGAACTTCCACTTGAATTTATTTTTGTTCCGATTAGTAGAGGAATAGGAGGAAGAGCGACTGAGTTGGCAGTCATTTCTAAATTGGCCAGATAATAAGTGTACTGATCTTTATTTTGATCTATGAAATTAGTGACCTTAGACCAAGGAGGAGCTATGCTGATCGAACTAATAGAGGAGTTCGAATCGATGATACTTCGTGATTGCCAAGAATTCGCACTGGTCAGTGGATCTTTGAGTATGACATTCTCAGTTGGGCTTATTCCATTAAAGAGTGTGCCTTGCAGCAGAGCAGTGCAAGTACTACTTTGATTGGTGTAGCCGCTGATGAGAGAGAAAAAAGAATCGAGCGCTGAAAAACTAGGATTGCTGCTCCAGACTTGAAAATTGAATGTTCCTAGTGTCGTGGGTGGAAGTTCAGGCGAGATGGCTGGATCCTGAGAAATATACTGGAGTGCAAAGGAGGAAGTATAGTTTGTTTGCATATTCTGGATCTGACTTGTATTAAGTTTAAAAGATAAAGTACATGTTGTTCCTGAAATTAAATTTGAAAGAGATGGAGTTTCTAGACAAGTACTTCCGTTTGGATCTGTAATGAATGTGACCCAGTCTGGGATTTGACTTAACAGAGATTCGCTGATTTTTTTATTCCATCCTATGTAATTCCCTTTTGCTTGGAGAGTAATTACTTGAGAAGTTGTTGGATTGGATCCCATCATATAGGTTCCAAAGTTAATTCTATTGGATGAACCTGTTGCTAGCGACACTGTCGTACTTGCTCCTACTACTTCTACTTGAAGAGAGAGAATGGGTAATGTTTTTATGCTCAGGCCTGGGAAAATCTTTGGATTAAGAGAATAATAGCTTAAAGTGAGGGGAGTAGTCGCGTTTGCTGTAGGACTAGATTCGGTTTGAAATAAGAAAGTTAAAGAGCAAGTAGGGGATAGATTGAATTGGTTATTTAAACAGCTACTGCTGCCATCTAGCTTGATCCAGCCAGGCAGTTGACTAGCAATGGTGCTTTGTAAGCTACTATTCCAACCAGTATAATTACCTTGGATATTGAGAGTCACCGTTTGAGCCTTGTGAGAGGTTGTTGAACCGTAAGTGTAATTCCCAAAATCAACAGACACCGGTGATCCTAGGGAGACGGTGGTTTGATTGCCTACATAAGTTGTAAGGAGGGCACTTCCATTGACGGCGATATTTTGTAGGGAAGACGATGCTCCGTTAATGGAGTAAGTGGCGGAAAGGGTTCTCGTATCTATACCTTCCATTGTGGGCGTAAATAGAGGGCTAAGAACGGTAGATGTATTAATACCGAGTAAAAATTGAGAAAAACTTGTCGTCCCATTAAATGGATCTGGTATTGAAGAGGATGCGTTAGAATCTGTATAGGTAAGATTTACTGTAACAGGGAAGTAAGGCGAATTATTTTGGAGAACAATCGGAGTGCCTGTGCCGTTGTTTGTTCCAGAACCGATAATCACGGGATTGCTGGAGGAACCAAAAGAGACATTACCGTTTAAACTCACTGGTGGCGGTGGGAGGTAAAGAGGGGTGTTCGAAGATGTAGCGCAAGGATTAGATAGAGAAGGTCCAAATGTTTTATTTTCCACGCTAAATAAAGAGATCTGACCTGATGGAGGGGTACAAGATACTCCTGGATCTTTCAGGGTTATTTGGATGGTGCACAGCGAATCTGCTCCAGCTGGAAGTATTCCACCGGAAGGATCGATAGGTTGATTTCCACATTGAATCGAAGAAATCTGAAATCCAGTGGGAACGCTTGGGATAACAGTGGTTGGGCGAAGTCCACAAACCTGATAAGTGAAACTTAATTTTGAGTCTCCTCCTGTGCAAACACTTGTTGAAGGTGAAGTAGTGAGGTTAGATGTAAATGTGCAACTTTGCTGAACAACGGGGCTAGATGGGGATGCTGGAAGTGTAAAGTTGACTGATGTAGATGCAGGCTGGTCGATATCAAAAAGAGTAGAACCTGTTGCATAAGATACGGTGACATTTGCTGAGAGTGTTGGATTGGAAGAGGTGAGAGAATGCATCGGACCAGCAGCTACCACTTTTACTGTTGGAGTAGAAGATGGCAGGATCATGTAGTTTGAAGTTGGCTGTATGAGCAAAGATTGAGCATTTAAAACTGGGTGGATCATATCAGAATCTGATGTGGCTTCATTGACAATCAGACTGGCAATAGAGGAATCAGAAGACACTAATTGAATATTTGTTGCTGGAATTCCGCCTGTATTTGTGATGCTCGAAGATCCCCTGTTTAAGCAAAAATTTGAGCCTTGCTGCATAGTCACTTGAGAAGATCGAGTGACTAGCTGAGCGGGTGAGGTAGCATATAAGCTTAATGGCCCATTCTGGGATTCAAAACTCATGTTGAGAGGGCTGGTTTGAGGGACTCCTTTGGGAATATTGATACTTGCATAGTCATAGGAAATTTGAATAGGAGGTGGGGGCATTTGGGTGAGAGGAAATGTGTAAGCATTGAAAGCGTTATATCCATTTGGGATAGGCATAAAGTGAAAGTAAATCCTGCATCCTGAAGAGGAAATATTATTCCCACTTTTACAAGTCGTTGCAGCTTGGTCTGCCGAATCTTGAAAATAAAACTGCTCTGCAGTAGGAGTAGTCGGCAAAGGAAGGCCTTGGATGGTCACGTTTTCTGCCGGAAATCCTGATGGGTTGCTGACTTGAATTTGAACTGGATATCCTTCAGTAGGTGCAACGATATCTGAGTTAGTTACAGGGTAAATGGATACATAGGCACTGCGATTTATTTTTGAAAATAAAAAAGGTCCATTGACTGGGCCGAAAGCATCCGACCCAAAAATAACCTGAGACTGTTGAAGAGGCACTAAATTCATAGCTGTCACTGGAATGACTAGTGAATTAGAAATACCTTGGCTGTTAAAAGTAACTGTAATTTGTGTGTCAAAAGTTGAAGTATTTGACTTTGGGCTATAAGTGAGTGAGGCTAAACAGGATAGAGTATCAGAATTAAGGGTCGAGTCACAAGTTTTTTGGAGTTTGAAATTAAGAGAATCATTGATGGAGAAGTTAATGTTTTCAATCGGAGCGGATCCTTTATTTTTAAAATATAAGTTGATCGTTGCAGGATAAGCTGCTGGTTGTCCAAGATCAATTCGGTTCGAAGCGACGATGAGGGGCTGTCCAGTAGAACTGTCTAGCTTAAGTAATCCAGTGTTGGGGTTTATTTGAGTTGCTTGCATTCCAAGAGTAGAGTTTTGTGTTAGAGGCGTGAATTGAGAATTGAATCCTGGAGAGCATCCCGATAATATTGCCGCTGTAAGGATGAGTAATAAGTTTTTGACACTATTATTTGATTTATAAAAATATTCATAATTCATACAATGCTTCTCCATCTTAATTCTTAAAATTCATAACTAGATAGTGCATATAGCTGGCCATTTA
>CAIYTD010000297.1 GCA_903928955.1 Oligoflexia bacterium
AGTGAACAACAATCAAAATTACATCCCTTACGAAGACGGATCTAAACTCCTTCCAACAAATACGTTTAACTTAATTTGGATGGACTACGAAATTGCTCCAGACATTAAGGCTGTTTACTACCAAAGATTCAATCAAAATTATGCTGCAACTCCAACAACGGAAGGGGTCAGTACCATTTTTCGAAATCCTCGGTTCGCACTTAGAAAAATAAATGTCTTTAAAAATAGGAATCTTAATACAGCCTACGATCTTTATATCCAGCCGGGATGGGCGAATGAAGCCGAATCTGCCGGAAGAAATCTAGAAATAGGAATTCGAACTGCAACTAGTTACCTCATTCCTCGCTCAAATTGGTCTCTTGGAACCACTACTGAGTGTACATTAGCGTTTTCTCACCAAAGGGGCCCTGACGGATCTTCTGATTTTTATGGTTGGATTGCATCCTGGGGGAGTTATGCACTCAATAGAACTTTCTCTACTCAACACTTTGCAACCGTCAGCTTCCAACATATCAGAGAAACTCAAGGACTAGTGCCAGATTATCCGATGCCCTTTAATATTCAAAACGGTATTAGCGCTAATGTTTCTGAAAATATATGGGGAGCTATTTTTATAAATAACTACCTAGGCGTAGCCCCTACTCTAGCGAACACATGGGCATCCGTTTGGCTCTCGTTCACTGTTCTATGAACTTGCTTTCGCTAAATTCCTGATTTTGGCCATAAACTCGAGGCCGGAATTTGATGTTGATCGATCTGTTTCTTGAATTCTTGTAGCTTTTGCTTCTGATTTTGGCGGACAGCTTCTAAACGAGCTAATTGCTCAAGGTTTTTCTGTTTTTTTTCTTCCATGAACCGCTTCGTAAATAGCTCACGCCTTTGAACGAAATCTTTGACATAAGTGCGTCGTTCTGTTCCCTGAGAATGTTCTTCAAAGAATTGATGCCGTCCTTCTTTTTCTTTTTTATCCCACTCCCGCTTGCGCGCTTTTTGGGAAGCTTCCAATTCTTTCCATTCAAACGCCTGACGGTGCGCCAAAGCTTTTAATTCTATCCTCTGTGCCTGAGTAAATTCTTTGAAAAGACCTGCCCAATATTTTTCATCGAATGAGCCAGAAAATAACGGATCAGGAGACTGAAACGAAGACGGACTTGGAGAAGGAGTTGCAGCGCACAGAAAAATGAAAGCAAGACCTAAAAAAATCCCCATCGGACTTCTCACTCTAAACCTTGAATTCAACTTTTCTCCAATCTCGAACTCGAAATGAAGGGGTCATCTGACCCCTAAAACGATTTAACTCTGGAACGCCAGCCCATTCATGCTCTTCTTCCAAAACACCAGCTACTCCCATCACATCTTTTCTCTCAGCTGCATGAAACCAAATGGCCTCAATCATTGCTGGCCTCAGAAATGTAGCAGACCGAGCTGATGAAAGATTGAGTTTCAAATGTCGGCCTTTCAAAACGCGATGGCTCTTCGCAGAAGCCCGCATTGCAAATACAGGCTCTGGATTTCCTGGACCAAAAGGTCCGAGTTTTTCGAGCTCCTGCAAACTCTTCACATCTAACTCGTCAATGAAACAAGAACCTTCGATCATCAAAGCTCCAGCATTTTTTTCTTGCTCCATATTACCCACGACTCGATCAAACTCAGCTGCAAAAAATTCAAACTGCTCAATTGCAACAGAAAGTCCTGCCGCATAGCGATGACCACCAAATCCCAATAAAAAAGGTGCACACTCTCGCAATGCTCCCAATACATCCTTGCCAGCAAACGAACGCACGCTACCTTTTCCAAAATCTTCCCTCAAAGCAATCACTGCAGCTGGCTTATGAAAAGTCTCAGTCACACGCGATGCAACGATTCCGACTACCCCTTCATGCCAGTCGGAATCCGCAACTGCGATGCCATGCTGGTATTTGCCTTCAGCTATTCCCTTTTCAATACGCACTCTCACTTCATCCCAGATTTGATTTTGAAGGACTGCTCTTTCTGCATTTAAATTTTCTAACTCAGTTGCTAGCTCCTCCGCTCTGTCTGAATCCTCTGTTGTGAGGAGTTCTAAAGCTAAACTGGCAGACTGCATACGACCCGAAGCATTAATTCGAGGTCCTAAAACAAATCCAAGATGCGAAGGACTTAAATCTTTTGATGCTAAACCGGCAGCTTGTAAAAGTGCTTTTACTCCTGGTTTTTCAGAATGTTTGAGTACATCCAGCCCGTATCGCACTAAAATATGATTATCTCCCACCAGCGGTACCATATCCGCAGCCGTTGCCATCACAACAAGATCGAGGTGTTGCTTCAGATTAGGTTCAGGGCGAGTTGCAAACCATGCCTTTTGCCTTCCATAAGACCTCAACGCCATAGCTACGTAAAATGCTAACCCGCAGCCACAAAGCTGCTTCAACCCGCTTTTGCAATCTACTCGCTGCGGATTAATTACTGCATATGCCAGAGGCAAGCCTTTTTTTGGATCAATTTGGTGATGATCGATGACTATTAAGTCTATACCTAAATTCTTCGCACAGGAAGCGGCATCAAAACTTGAAATTCCACAATCTACTGTCACCAAGAGAGTAATCCCTTCTCGATGAGCACCTTCAACTGCACCGACATTGAGGCCATACCCATCTTTAAATCGGTCTGGCTGTCTCGCATCATATTGAAAATCTAAATCTCTGAATATCCAAGATAAAAGTGCAGTACCTGCGGTCCCATCCACATCATAGTCACCAAAAATGAGGATTTTTTCGTTCTTTTCACGAGCAAGAGCAAGACGCTCAATCGCACGGTCCATATCCATAATACTGAAAGGGTTTTTTAAATTTTCAAATCGAGGAGAAAGATACTCTTGAATCGATTGTACAGTCTCCAATCCTCTCAAAATACAAACTCTCAAAGTAATTGCAGATAAACCTGTTTCCTTTTGAAGGGCTATAATTTGATCAGAGACCCCTGAATCACTTCCCCCTATTTTCCCCCTTTGCTGCCATTGTCGGAGCTCAGATACCAATGCCATTCCTCTCCTTTAGGCTCTTTTTCGATAAAGATCCGCCTCGTGCTTTCACTTTCAATAGTCGGTTCTCATGATAATGCGAAATCACAATTACAAGAGAACTGGCAATAAAAATAGATGAATAGGCTCCGACTACAATCCCAACCATTAAGGTAAATGCAAAATCTTCAATGACCTTACCGCCAAAAAGCCAAAGAGCAAATACAGTAAAAAATGTACACAAAGAGGTCAAAATAGTACGGCCTAAAGTTTCATTAATGGCACGATTCACAACCTGATCAATCGGCATTTGCGGATGCAAATGAGCGGTTTCCCTTACTCGATCATAAACAATAATTGTGTCATTATTAGAATACCCAATTAACGCCAAAAGGGCTGCCAAAATTTGAAGATCGAATTGTTTCTGCGTTAAAATAAAGATCCCTAGAGTAAGAACAGTATCGTGAAAGAGAGCCAAAACTGCTCCAGGTGAATAACGATAATCAAACCGAAATGTCACATAGACTAAAATACACAGCAAAGCATAAAACATCGAAAGGAAGCCGCTCATTCTCAGAGAACTCCCTGCAGCTGGGCCCACTACATCCACTCTTTGAATCTCAAAATCTCCCGTCTTCAAAGACTTACCCAAAATATTGGATACATGTTGAGCAACCAAATTCAAAGATTTCTCATCTCCTTGGGCCTTAATCAAATACTGGCTTGCCTCTGGAAGCCCGATTTGCTGAACCTTTAGACCTTTCATGTCCCCTTTTTCTAACTCATCTCTCAATTTACCAATATCCCAGCCACCGGGAATATGAACTTGA
>CAIYTD010000298.1 GCA_903928955.1 Oligoflexia bacterium
AAATAGAGTTAATTATTGTTGTTGCAGTCCAAACATGTTCATAAGAGAATTAATGATATGTCTATTTCTTCAGTAAAATATATTTTTATATTATTATTTATATCAGAGTTGACAGGGATAAGGCTTGCAAGTGCGACCATGGGGGAGCTTGAAGAATCTGTTGAAAGTGATCGAAAAAATATAACAGCAATTCGAAATTTATCAATTCACAGGCGAAATTATAATGTTCATGAAATATCTAACAGTCGGCTAACGGTACGAGAATATGCCTCTAATGGCGTAGTCTTTGGTGTCAGTTGGCAAGGAATTCAACATCCAGACTTGAGTCAGCTTCTTGGAAAGTATTTTCAAGAGTATCAAGAGAGTTCTCAGGCCGCGATAAAAATAGGGGGAGCTCGGTCCTATGGATTGATTCAGGGTCAGAAAATTGTAGTGGAGAAATTTGGGCATATGCGATGGCTACAAGGAAGGGCATACGTACGAACTTTAATGCCTCATGGAGTTAGCTCTAGTGAACTTTATTAAAATATTATTATTTATTTTCATGGTTTATTTGTGTGCTTGTGGCTCTGCGATTCCTGCCAAGACCTCTTGTACGGCTGCTTCCTTTTCAGCCACTTCGATGCCCAACGTGGGCATAGCAGGAAGTTCTGCCAATGTGATGCCTGTTACTGTAAATGGCGCTCTTTGCGGTAGCTCCTCTGCTCAATACGCTAATAAGCCTTGTACAAGCGTGACGGTATGCTCGCCTAATAATCCTGAAAGCTGTCAAACGATCAATAATATTCTTTTAGATACGGGGAGTTCAGGACTAAGACTATTTTCGAGTGTATTGAATGTTTCATTAACTCCTATTACGAGTGGTTCTGAAAACCTTGCCGAATGTGTGCAATTTGGCGATGGAAGCAGCGAATGGGGCCAGGTCGAATATGCTTATATTCAACTCGGCAACGAACCTGCTGTTCATCAGCCTATTCTGGTGATTAATTCGAGCTACGCAACTCCACCTGCTTTATGCTCATCGTCTCAAAGCATACCGGATACAGGGCCTCAACAAGCAGGATTTAATGGAATATTGGGTGTAGGAGGTTTTGCGCAGGACTGTGGATCAGTATGTGTGAGGACTGCGAACAATGGCCAGTATTATTCGTGCAATGGAACAAATTGCTCCTGTGGAGCTACTGTTGCTCTTGCAGCGCAGATTCAAAATCCAGTGAGTTTGCTGCCATCCGATAATAATGGTGTCCTGCTGGCATTACCTGCTGTGAATTCTTTGAGTGGGGTCACTTCTTTGAGCGGAAATCTTTATTTGGGCATAGGTACTCAGTCCAATAATACTCCGTCTGGTGTAACTACCTACCTTGCGAATGCATCAGGAAATATAGCTACCGTATTTAGCGCTTTTAGTTCGAGTGCCATGCCAAGCTTTATTGATAGTGGATCCAGCGAATACTTTCTTCCTTCTCCTATTGGGGGGCAGCTTCCGGATTGTAGCGTAAGTTATGGAGCAGGTTGGCAGGGTTCGGATTGTCCATCTACAGTTCAATCTTTTACAGCTGTGAATTCGGGGGTGATTGGATCGAGCAGCGGAATAGTTTCCTTTCAAATTGGAAATGCTTATACCTTGTTGAATTCTTCTAATAGTGTTTTTAATGATATTGCTAGCAATATCAGTGTCACTACTCTTTCTGGGTCTGGTATTAATTATTTTGATTGGGGTTTGCCTTTTTTCTTTGGAAAAAACGTATACGTAGGTTTTGAAGGGGCTACTTCGAGTTTAGGCTCTGGAATGTATTGGGCATATTAACGTTTTATCTTCTCTGCTAATTTATTGCATTTACTTTAATTTTAATGTTACCTGAAGCATTAAAATGAACGAGTTAAAATTCATAGATGAATACAGAGACTCTCAATTAGCAAAGAAATATTTAGACAAGATTTTTCAAATTACGACACGGCCTTGGAAAATTATGGAGGCGTGCGGTGGCCAGACTCATACCATTGTTAAATATGGAATTGATCAACTTCTTCCAGCTTTTATTACTTTAGTTCACGGACCAGGTTGTCCCGTTTGCGTCACGCCTGTTTCGAAGATTGATGCAGCCATTGAGCTTGTTTTACGATTCAAAGTAATCCTTTGTTCTTTTGGAGATATGCTTCGCGTACCAGGTACATCAATGGACCTCTTGAGAGTGAAAGCTCAAGGAGGGGATGTTCGAGTGGTTTATTCTCCTTTAGATGCGATTCGAGTGGCAAAAGAGAATCCTACTCGTGAGGTGGTTTTTTTTGCTATTGGTTTTGAAACAACCGCTCCTGCAAATGCGATGGTAGCAGATCTGGCGAAAAAGCAAGGAATTCAGAATTTTTCTCTGCTCGTTGCCCAGGTTCTTGTGCCGCCTGCACTCGCGGCAATACTGTCATCCACTGCAAGTAAAATAGATGCATTTCTTGCTCCCGGTCATGTTTGTACTGTCGTGGGTTATGAAGAGTATGAGGCTCTCGTACAAAAATATAAAATCCCGATTGTTGTTACAGGATTTGAACCCATAGATATCCTACAAGGAATTATTATGTGTATTGATCAACTCGAGAATGGGAAATTAAAAATTGAAAATCAATATACTCGTTCTGTCAAAAAGGAAGGGAATCTTATTGCAAAGAAAAAAATTTTCGAGATTTTTGATGTGACTCATCAAACGTGGAGAGGTCTTGGAAATATCGAATGGAGTGGATTGAAGTTATCAGAAAATTATCGTGATTTAGATTCCGAATTTCGTTTTCATTTATCCAGTCGATTTCCACAATCTGAGAATGAAAATTCGGACTGTATCAGTGGATTGATTCTACAAGGGGTTAAGAAACCATTGGAGTGTCAACAGTTTGGAAAGAGATGCCATCCGGATCACCCTTTAGGAGCAACTATGGTTTCCTCAGAAGGTGCTTGCGCAGCTTATTTTCGATATCGAGGGCTGTTCCGTCATGAATAGTTCAGGAGAAGGGAGTTGTGGATTGCCGTTCGTGTCATCTCCGAGTGTTCTATTAGGGCATGGAGGAGGGGGTAGGTTGACGCAGCAGTTGATTCAGGAAGTTTTTAGAAAACAATTTACGAGTACTTTTTTGAAGAATGAGCATGACTCTGCAGTTGTTCCAGTCGAAAAGGGATTGATCGCTTTCACGACAGATACTTATGTTGTTCGTCCTATTTTTTTTCCGGGTGGGGATATTGGAAAATTAGCTATTTATGGAACTGTAAATGATTTGGCTATGGCTGGGGCACGACCTCATTATATCAGCTTGGGAATGATTTTGGAGGAAGGCTTCTCATTAGAGTTTTTGCAAAAGATTACTCAATCCATTCAATTGGCAGCTTTGAAGTGCGAAGTGGAAATTGTCACGGGCGACACAAAGGTGGTGGAAAGAGGGAAAGGAGATGGAATATTTATCAACACTTCGGGGTTAGGATCGATTTCGCATCACTTAGATATTCAGCCTTCTCGTTTACAGAAGGGAGATGCCATTTTGGTGAGCGGTGATTTGGGTCGTCATGGAATAGCGATTATGGCTGCCCGTGAGGGATTAGAGTTTGAAACCGCTTTGGAGAGTGACTGTGCTCCTCTTTCTTTTATGGTGATGGACTTGATTGAATCTGGAATCGAACTGCATTGTTTAAGAGATTTGACTCGTGGAGGGTTGGCGTCTGCTTTGAATGAGATTGCTTCAACCGCTCATTGTGAAATAGAAGTCGTGGAAGAACAAATTCCAGTGCATATTCTCGTGCAGGGTGCTTGCGAAATATTAGGCTTAGATCCGCTTTATGTAGCGAATGAAGGAAGAATGGTTGCCTTTGTACCTGAAATTCAGGCCCTTGAGGCTCTTGAGAGAATGAAGCGACACGCAGTGGGTTCAGGAGCAAGACTGATTGGAAGGGTTACTTCCGATCCGATCCATCCAGGGCGTGTATTGATTCGTAGTAGAATAGGTATACTGAGAGTTCTCGATCTTTTGAATGGTGAACAGCTGCCTCGTATTTGTTGACGAACGGTACAGCCTTTAATATTTCTTTAACCAAAGAAAAATTTCAAATAAATCATTGATTTACTTTGAAACTAAAGTCTTTTGTTGTCAGTAATTTTTTGGCAAAGTGTGGTATTAATGTCTAAAATATTGTAGTGTTTTATTACAACAGAATCCCCATAATCTTTTACTGTTTTTGTTGATATAATTGGAGAGTAGTAAATTATGAATATCTACAAAGAATCCCTCGAATACCATTCTTCTGGAAGAAAAGGTAAAATTGAAGTCATTCCTTCTAAATCTGTTTCCTCGCAGTATGACCTCGATCTTGCTTATTCTTTGGGTGTAGCCGAGCCGTGTCGCAGGATTTTTGAAGATGAGGATCTTAGTTATGAATACACCTCCAAGGGAAATTTAGTTGCTGTTGTTTCGAATGGTACAGCTGTGCTCGGATTAGGAAATATTGGTCCTTATGCAGCCAAGCCTGTCATGGAAGGGAAAGCTATTTTATTTAAAAAATTTGCTGATATCGATGTTTTTGATATTGAGCTGAATGCGCCCAATCCTCAAGATGTGATTGATGTTTGTGTGATGCTTGAACCGACTTTTGGTGGGATTAATCTAGAGGATATTAAAGCACCTGAGTGTTTTATTATTGAAAATGAACTGAAAAAAAGGTTAAAAATTCCTGTTTTTCACGACGATCAACATGGAACGGCGATTATTTGTGGAGCTGCATTTATCAATGCCTTGGAGATTGTAAATAAGAAAATTGAAAATGTTCGATGTGTTTTTGTAGGGGGAGGTGCCGCTTGCATTTCTTCTGCAAGGATGTTTTTACAATTGGGTGTGAGGCCTGATCATTTATGGATGACCGATTTGGATGGCGTCATTTATGCTGGGCGAGAAGTAGGAATGAATTCTTATAAAAATGATTTTGCTCGAGTGACTCCTCATCGGACACTTGCCGAGGCCCTGGTAGGGGCAGATGTAGTAGTGGGGTTGTCAGCAAAAGGTGCGATTGGGTCAGAAATGATTCGAGCAATGGCAAGGGATCCCATCATTTTTGCGATGGCAAATCCCGATCCTGAGATTTTACCTGAGGAAGTTTTGAAAGTGAGATCAGATGCAATCATGGCGACAGGGCGATCTGATTATCCCAATCAAGTGAATAATGTTTTATGTTTTCCCTTTCTATTTCGCGGGGCACTCGATGTGCGGGCTACGACGATCAATGAGGAAATGAAGCTCGCAGCTGTCCATGCAATTGCTGAACTCGCTAAACAAGGTATTCCAGAGAATGTATTGCGTGCTTATGGAGGGCAACAGTTTCATTTTGGACGGGATTATCTGATTCCCAAGCCGTTTGATCAACGTGCATTGCTCTGGGTGGCTCCAGCTGTTGCACGAGCTGCGATGGAAACAGGAGTTTCGAGAAAGCCCATTGATCTGAAAGAGTATCCAGAACAGTTAGAGAAAATTTTGGGCTCAAGCTATACTTTTATGAGGACTCTCAAAAGGCGATTTGAAGGTCAAAAAAAGCTGACTCGCTCCTATCGTTTTGTTTTTCCTGAAGGAGAAAATCTGTCCATTTTGAAAGCAGCTCATATCATCTCTGAAGAAGGAATAGGTGAGCCTATTTTATTAGGAGATGAGAAAATCATTCGAGATAAAATAAAAGAGTTGGAGCTCAGTCATTTAAAAAATGTGCACATTATTCAGCCCTCCATCAGTGAGAAACGGGAAGTTTATTCAGATCTTTTTTTTAAAAAAAGAGCACGAAAGGGAATCTCCCTAGTTCAGGCAAGACAATGCGCTCAGATGAGGCACTATTACGGACCCCTCATGGTGGAGTCGGGTGACGCAGACGCTGTGTTTTATGGAGTCTCACAGAGTTATCCGGATGCGATTCGGCCTGCAATTCATTCGATTGGGATTTGCCCGGGGTCTAAATTATTGGGTGTCTATTTGATGATTTTAAAAAATAGGACGTTCTGGTTTGCAGATACTGCGGTCAATATTAATCCTACTGCTGAAGATCTTTTAAAGATTGCCACACAGACCTGTGAATTCGCATCCCCCTTCTTGAAAGAGACTCCTCGGATTGCGCTCCTTTCCTTTTCAAACTTCGGATCCAATCAGCACCCTCATTCTAAAAAAGTGAGAAAGGCTGTTGAACTGATTCAAGCCATGCATCCCGATTGGGTTGTAGATGGTGAAATGCAAGTAGATAGCGCTCTTCATCCTGAAATTTCAATGAATAGCTTTCCATTCAATCGGGTGCCAGGAGATGCAAATATACTTATTTTTCCTGATCTTCAATCCTCTCACATTGCTTATAAGCTTTTGGGGCAAATGGCAGAGGTTGAGATGATCGGGCCGATCTTATTGGGTATGCAAAAACCGACTTATATTCTCACTCAAAACTCCGGGGTGACTGAAATTGTCAATATGGCTATTTTAGCAGCCTTAGATATTCAGGGTCGATGATCTGATAGTATTTTAAATATAAATAATTGATATTATTTAAAGTAGGTAGGATAATCAATAATTATGAGATATGGAATATTAATAGTTTTTTTTGTTTTGCAGGTCGTTCCAAATATTACTTTTGCTTCAAAGACCTTTCAGGCGGGCGCTATTCATAACAGGGAAGAAGCCGAGGTGAAGTGTCCGGCAGTTTGCATTGCAAACGGGAGAGTTTGGGACAAGACTTGGCTCGTGAAAGGAGAGGGCGAAATCGCAGTTTGTAATTGTGAAAATGCCGTAAAAATCGGTCCCATATGGAATGATGAGGATGCAGAAGTGAAATGTCGAGCGGTATGTACTTCTCAGAACGTGAAATGGGACGGAACTTGGGATAGCGGAGAGTATGGCGAAATGTCCGAATGCCACTGCGCTCAAATAGTGCATTTTTGAAAAAATTAATTATTCACGGACGAGATTTCGGTTCCAGTGGGGGATTTGGATCACTAGATTTTTGGTGCCATTTGCTACAGATTGGCAGGCGAGGCGAGATTGGGGTGTTAAACCCGGAGCTTTTTCTAACTGATCTTCTTCGTCGTCTGTGCTGAGGTTGCAGGAATCGAGACCTTCTGTGACCAAAATATGACAGGTCGAGCAAGCACAGACACCTCCGCAGGCATGGTCGATCTCTATTCCCGATGCTAGGGCGATATCTAAAATGCTTCCGAATAAGCCTGTTGCGCTTGTCGGAAGTGCAGTGGGATCGACTTCAATGGTTTTATTTTGGGGTAAATAAGTAATAGAGTATTTTTTCTGAGCTAATAAGGGTTCAGGAGTGTGGAGATAAGGATTCGTGCCGCCCATCTGTACTCCTTAGCAGTTTTTGAGATTCATTTATAGGGAATTATGACTGGAAGTGAGATAGTAAAAAAAATTGCGAGTTTCTACGATCCAGTAAAAAAGTATCGAATGTTGTGCCTTTCTGGTAATGGAATCAGCACTCATTGTTCTTAATGCTTCAAATTTAAGATAGGATTCTGTGAACCGATAGCTTTTCTTTTTGCCCCATCTGCAGAGATAGTGCCTTAAAGATAGAAATAGTGTCTTCGGCGGATTTGACTTTTTTAGTAGTGGTCATCGCTACAGGTTTTTCGTTTCACTGGTCGTGAGCCACCACTAAAGAAAGCCATCGATTTTCACGAGGATCGCCAATCAGTTCATTTCGATCATGTGCTCTGTCGAAGCTCCAAATACCAAGATTTTGCGTATGTTACTGAATTTTTCGGATTGCTTGGTTTATTTGAAAATTCTGACCAATATAGTCTTCAAAAACAGCATTCAATATTCTATAATAACAGGTCAATTCAAAAATGGAAAAGTGATTGTAAAGGCCCTAAATATCTGCCTTGGATTAAACATCGAAGGTAAAAAAGAAATTCTTTGATTTTAACGTCAACGGCCGTAAATCCGCGTCCTTGCCGACGCTTCAAAACATATTCGGATCAACTAAATAAATTTTGATATTCATCCTATCTATGATATCTATTCATTTCAAATTTATGAAAAACTTATCTCGTTTGATGTATAGTGTTGTTTTAGCCTCTCAATTGGTTTGCCTCTCTAGCTATGCCACTTTCCCTGAAGTTGTAGGCGATGACCCGTCCATTTTTGAGCTTGTTATTGTACCAGCAAAGTTCCTTCATTATTCTTCAACTCATCAGAATAGATTTTCTCTTGATCAAATAAAAAATGCGATAAGTATCGCTGTAGAAAAAGGAAAAATATTCGATTTTAGTCAAGAAACAATTTCAGATGAGGAGTTTATTGATTTTTTTACTGGAGATGGACTATATAGTAAAATCACGAAGCTCAGTTTTTCACAGGTTAGTTTTAATCATGAGCTTTTATCTCATCTTCCTGTTTCTTTAGCTTATTTAAGGTTTAGGTTGTGCGATCTTAATGCAGAAGACCTCCAGAGACTGACCCACCTCACAAATTTAATTACTCTTGATCTAAGTGGGAATGAAATTGGAGCTGCTGGAGCTGCTAGTATTGCTGCTTTGACTCAGCTGACTTCTCTTGATCTAAGTAGGAATGAAATTGGAGCT
>CAIYTD010000299.1 GCA_903928955.1 Oligoflexia bacterium
AAATAGACGCTATTTCTCGAAGTGATGTTTCCGATACTAAATCAAAATGACAGCTAGAAACCTCATTCAGCGATTTTCCACCTTGAACGGCTTCTTGACGGGAACGCCTGAGAAAATGTAAATCCTGAGTATCTAAAATTCGAATAGAACGAGGACTATTTTCAGCCACCCTCCAGCCAAACTGTTCTTCTGTTACAAAACGATCAAAGATAATAAAATCAGGCTGATTTATTTTAATCCATGCATCAAATTGGGGGTCATTTGGTCTTAAAGAAACTACTTCGACACCTTTCTTTTGGAGTTGCTCAGAAAATGGATTCATTTGCGAAGACGATGAGAAAGTAACTCTCCAACCTACTGACAAAAAGGACTCAATCAGATTCCAATCTCGCAGACCTGCCGCTGATGAAGTCAATTCCGGCCAAACGTAGCCCATAATAAGAACTTGAATGGGATTTGAAATCATAAGTGAATATTTTGAATTTTCAACATGTCTTCAGGATGAAGTGAGATTTTATCAGCCCGAATGCTATCTAAAATACTCTCAATCCGACTCGCGCCTGGGATGGGAAGTAGGTTTTTTCCAAGCTGGAGTAACCAATTTAAAGCGACACAATACGGAGAAGTATCATACTGTGCAGCTAAACGCATCAAGAGCGGATCTTGTGATACCCTTAAATGCCCAAGACTTCCGCCAACCGGGCTGTACGCAATATAGGTAATCTCATATCGAGAGCATAACTCTATTAAACCATTACGAAGATCCCGTTGATAAAAAACATTGCACTGATTTTGAACACTCTCAATTCGAGTGACCTGGAGTGCTGATTCTAAAAGTACTGGAGTAATATTAGAAAGACCGATATGGAGTATTTTTCCTTCCTTCTTTAATTTAATGAGTTCTCCTAATGAATCTAAAAATGGAACATGGGGATCCACAGCATGGAGTTGATAAAGAAAGAGAGTCTCCAGCTGCAGATCTTTCAAACTGCGTTCGCATGCTCGGCGAAGCTCCTTAGGAGATGCCAGAGAAGTCCAATCTCCCCGAGGACGGGATAAGCCTCCTTTGGTCGCTATCATGATATTTTCTGACGGCTTCCCCCATAATTTAAGAGCCTTCGCAATGAGTCTCTCATTATGCCCAATATCTTGTTGATCGAGACAATAAACATTTGCGATATCTAAGAAATCAACCCCTGCATCCCAAGCTGCATGAATCACTGAGATTGCAGTTTTTTCATCCGGCCGACCTTCAATCGACAGTGGCATTCCTCCCAGGCCTATGCAAAAAACACTTCTACCTGTTTGTCCAATTGTTCTTTTCATCATGAAATCCTCAAAAAGTTAAATCGGGCCAATTCGGATTAATTTTATAACCAGTTTAGATTCACTCCGGCAACGCTCTAAATCGACAGTCAGATCAATAAACCAATCATTATTTTCATCTGGATCTACCAAAGTCTGTTGAATTTTCCAGACACTATCCTGAGCTTCCGCAGATATGAGTGTGTATTTCGGATGACGAGCTCGAGGGTCTGTGCATATTTTAGTATGCTCGTCAGAATAGTAAATGGTCATCGTCTTATCTAGTTGGTCAACTGACCATTCAACAGGATCATCTACGTTAAAATGATCTATAATAGTCAGAACTGATTCATAATCTTTCGCAGCAAGTGCCCGAACTAAACGAAAGACATCATTTCTAATCCTGACTAGAAACGATTTTTTATCTAATGTGATATCATTTAAATCAATATTCTCAATAATAGACTGGGACTCATTAGAAGAAATCCATGCAGGATTTTTCATTCGTTCCCATTCGTCTAAAAGACTCGAATCTACTTGTCTTAACATAGTTCCTAAGTAAACAGCTATTGAATAGATTTCTTCATTTTTATTAATATCAGGTACATTTTGCACTAAAGCTTTATAAACGTCCGAAAGATACCGAAGCAATAATCCTTCAGAGCGCTGCAAATAATACTCTCGAATATATTCAGAAAATGTGTGAAAGTTCTCATACATTTCGCGAGCAATGGACTTCGGTCTAATATTTTCTTGTCCGATCCATGGATGATTACTTGCAAATTGATTAAATGTTGCGTAAACAAAATCTCGATTAG
>CAIYTD010000300.1 GCA_903928955.1 Oligoflexia bacterium
CCCAGGGCTCAGGGTTAACCGGGATAGTTCAATCATCTTGGATGTTACAATCTCAAGTTTGATTCGTGAGTACCGAAATCAACCTGAGTACGCCAATGCTGCAGGCGTGAGAAAGCTCAAACACCTTCTTAGGAGAGATCCCAGATTTTATGTGAATGAGAAGAAAAACTTGTCTATTTATATTGGCCTTGCCATTTTTTCTTCGATTCTTATTACAAAAGATGAATTTGTTCACACCCAATATTGTTTAGCCAGGGAGAACTGGTTGCACTCAGTTCTTTTTATCTTGCATTCGGTCACTTTCATTGCAGCTGGAGCCCTTTGGCTTCAAGAAATCGCTCCAGGGTTTTTAGTCATTCAAAGTATTTTTGTGGCTCTCTTTATGGTCTATCAAATATTGTATTGGAATTGGATATGGAAACCAAAAATATTGGCGTGAATAATGCTATTTATGATGATTATGGAAATCGGTGGTATACCGCTCAGGACGATCCCGTCGCCTTATTGCGGGCTGAGTCAGTGGTCAAAACTAAATGGACTTTAGATATTTTAGATCTGCTTAAAAATCCACATCTACGAATTCTTGATATTGGATGTGGAGGTGGCTTTCTGTCAAATGCGCTTGCACGCCAGGGATACAAAGTCACAGGCGTTGATCTTTCGAAGGAAAGCCTAGAAGTCGCAAAAAAATATGACATTACCAAAAGTGTTAAGTACATTGCTGCCGATGCATTCCAGCTGCCTTTTGCAGATGAAAGCTTTGATGTAGTAACTGCAATGGATTTCCTAGAGCATATTGAGGACCCAGCACGGGCGATCAAAGAATTTTCTCGCGTCATTCGTCCTAGTGGATTCTTTCTATTTCATACTTTTAATCGTAACTGGCTAGCCGGTCTCATCGTTATAAAAATGGTCGAGTGGTTCGTGCGTAATACGCCACCACGGATGCACATCTTGAGGTTATTTATCAAACCCAGTGAGTTGCATACCTATTGTCAGAACGCAGGTTTAAATGTTCGCTTAATGAGTGGGATTCGGCCTATTTTTTCTAGCCTGAGATGGTCGTCATTATTCACCGGAATAGTACCCTTAAGTCTAAGATTTAAATTAAGCCGTTCTCTTGGACTTTCGTATGTCGGATATGCAGTGAAGGATCGTTAATTCATTCCATTCAGTTATTTGCAGCTGAGTTGAAAAGTATATGAAATCCCTAGGGAGGGGTCACTATTAAATTTTACAGTGATTCCAAAAAGCGCTGTGTCACCAGGGCATTCGACATCACTTTCGACTGCTGAGTGATTGATGGGATGACGAAGGATCCTATTATCCGCGAAATTGTATCGAGCAATACTTTCAGGAGACAGTTGTATATTCGGATTATTATTCACAAGCGTATCCACTACGAGCGAATTCACCGTAATGGAATCTGGGCTAGGCGCGGTAGGAACTTGCCCCATCAAATTCGAACGAGAAAAAGGATAACTACTCAATCCGGTCACATTTGTATAAGGGATTGTCGCATTTTTTAATTCGTTAACCACATCAGAACCATCGATGCTACCACTGAAGCTCTCTGCACTGACTTTGCCCTGGGCAGTTAAAGATTGAGAGATCAGAACTAAACCTGAATTGGTGTTAGAGACATCATTCGTAGAGCTTGTTGCGGCCTGCCAGTACGTTACCGGTTGGAGGGAGCTTGAACCTGAGCAGTTGATAATATTTTGATTATTTGGGTCAATCGTCAAGATCACTGAAAAGCTTTTAGTCACGTTTTTCATTCCAATTGCTCCTCCGGCTCCTACCTCTTTGTCTGCGTGGAATGTCAGAGTAGCCATGTATTGATTTGTCGCGAGGTTGAGTGGACTGACATAATCAAATTCAATGGAAGTGACTTTGAGATTGCTCCCCAGTTGTTGATGAGAGGCTACGATAGTTTTGGTATTAACAGTGAGCTGAGCAAATGAAATAGGAGGATGGATAGGATAGCCCGCGTCAGGCAGCGAAGGAGGTAGAGGATTGGGAAGAGTCCCAGGCGGTAGCTTAAAGGGCCTTCCGCCAAACATTGCAGCACAGGTATTTGGGTTATTTAAGATCGTTTCGATGGTGTTGGAGAGAGTATTAAAATCCAGTTCGCCTTTTACTCCCGATGCACTCCTGTGGGTCGTGATGAGGACTTGAGTGACTGCAGTCATCATTCCTATACCAAGGGCACTTGCCAATAGGATTTCCAATATACTCATTCCCTGTTGATTGAAGTGGATGATATTTTTTTTATCTAAAATCAAATTCAACTCCCTTATTTGCATTTGAGACGTAATTGTAAATTATAGGGGGACACTAGATCGAAATGGATCCCACTCGCCATGCTCCCATTAGGACAGGTACTCGTATTACTCTGTATTTCAGGAGCATTGTTTGTAAGGGTTCCAGTGACAGTAAGACTCTTGAGATGCAAAGGGTCTGGTAGTGTGGAAGTAGCACTACCAGTTAAACTACTCGCCGAAATAGTGAATCCAGTGATATTAGCTGCAGGAATGGTGGCTTGGGTGAGAATATTTTGAATATTGGCAGCATCGATTTTACCGCTGAAACTATCTGCGGTGATCTGGTTTACAGCAGTCAAATCTCCGTTGACGAGGAGTGCTCCTGAGTTGGTGTTCTCGATATCATTCGAAGAAGTCGGGGATGTTTGCCAGTAAGAGTCGGACACTGGAGTTGAACACTTGAGGATCCGCGTAAGGGTAGGATCCAAGGTCAGAGACAATGAAAAATTTTTAGACTCTATAGGGCTTCCAACCGCTCCTCCTCCACCGACCACCTTTTGCGCTTGGATATTTAAATTTACTGTATATTGAAAAATAATCGGCTTGATCGGTGTAATTTGATCAAATTGGATTTTGATTATTTTTAGATGATTCTCTATAGTTGCATTAACGGTAGCAATTGCTCTTCCATTGAGAGTGAGTTCAGAGATTGCAATGGGAGGATTAATTGGATAGGTGTTGTTAGGCAACGGATTGGGGAAATTATTTGGAAGTGTACCTGCAGGAAGGTTAAATGGCGTTGCACTGAACATGAGCTGGCATGTGATAGAATTATTTAAAATAGACTGAATGGTATCAGTAAAGTTATTAAAATCTAGTCCAGCTCGTACGCTCGATGCAGTTCTGCGAATCGTTATGAGACTTTGAGTCATAGCAGTTATAATTCCTATTCCAATAGAACTTGATATCAATACTGATAAAATACTCATTCCATTTTGATTCATTTTTTTAAAAATTTTTTTATTCTTGTTAAAAATCAAATAAACCCCCTTTATCTGCACTTCATTCGCATATACATTAGATAGGGCGAGCCTGCGTGGCTCAAATCGTGATCCAAAGCAACATGTATTCCATATGCCATAGTGCCATTGGGACAGGATAAATCACCAGGAACAGAAGGGTGATTTATTGCAGGACGTGAAAAATGGCCGGTAACAGCGGGAGTGATCCAGGGTGAACTAGACGGACTATAACCGGTTAATGTCGACATTCCATTTGGCCTGTTGATAGGTCCATCCACTATCACTGTATGGCGAATGAGAGGATCTGGAATGGGAGGAGCAGAAATCTGTCCCGATACATTGGAAAGAGAGAATTTATAGTTTTCTAAGCCAGTCACGTTAGCAACGGGGATGGTCGCATTTTTCAGATCGGATTTGACGTCAGCACCTTCAAATCTGCCTCTGAAGTTATGTGCACTGACTGTTTTTGTCACTGTAAGTGAGCCTTTGAGATTGACTGACCCTGCATTGGAGTTAGTAATATCGTTGGCAGAGGTAATAGATGGCTGCCAGAAGGAAGTTATGCTCGGTCTTGAGCACTCCACAATTTTTTGTTGGGCTGAGTCCAAGGTGACAGGTACTAAAAAAGTTTTAGATTCGGTGTTACTCCCGATAGCCCCACCTACGCCTACTCTTTTGCTGGCTTGAATGGTGAGAGATATTAAGTATTGATTGGACGCGTTTGTTGGGGTGACATTGTCAAATTGAATCTGTTTGATGATCAGGTTTGTACCTAATGGTTGTTGAGACTGAGCAATTTTTTTTCCATGAACGCTTAATTGAGTCAGATCGATGGGAGGGTTAATGGGGAACCCCTGAGCAGGCAGAGGAGTGGGAAGGGGGTTAGGAAGGTTAGGCAGCACAAGCGAAGTTCCACTAAATATCTGATCGCAACTACTTGGATCACTTAATAGACTCTGAATAGTATTAATGTTGCTTGAGGTTCATGTTTAATGAATCGGCAGAAATCAAGATATCTTCAAGAAATTTATAAATTTTCAAAGGGTCATAATACGACATATAAGCTTCTCTGATATTTATCGACAGCATAGTCCAGTACCCTACATAAATTGGGAATAAAACATAGCTGTTTATCAATTACTCATACTTCATCACATAAGTAGGCGCATGGAAATTAGGAGCTTTGCTATTACAAAAAATTCCTTGCGAAAACTCAG
>CAIYTD010000301.1 GCA_903928955.1 Oligoflexia bacterium
ATAGAGCAATACCTATTGAAACAGAAAGATGAATAGAAAAACCTTCCTTTTTCAAAAATAAAATTTCCTTGACAGACTTTGTAATCCTCCCTGCTACAGATTCAGCAGTACTCAAATCACAAGGCGCTAAAATAGCAATGAACTCGTCCCCTCCGTATCGAAAAATAGAATCCGATTCTCGAACGAATCTCTGCAAATAAGCGCCCAGCTGATTTAACAATTGGGTCCCAACTTTATGCCCATGTAAATCATTCACTTCTTTAAACTTGTCTGCATCAATAAAAAGGACTGCAAAAGAGTTTTTAAATTGATCACTCAGTGCTATTTCTCGATCCAGCACATAATTTAAATAACGAGTATTATAAAGGCCCGTAACATCATCTATAAAAGCAAATTGCTCAAGTCGATGATAATGTTCAAATTCTTTCTTATCTAAAATACGTTTAAAAGAAAGTTGAAATAATTTCAAATCTATTTGTTTACTCACGTAGTCTTCTGCACCCAAGCGAATTGCTTTAACCGCTGATTCTATAGTTGCTTGATCTGACAATAGCAGTACCTTCGTCAATGGATTCATGCGCTTTATCTTTTCAAGTAAAATGAATCCGAGCGGTGATTCTGATAAAATCACCAAATCATAGTGAAATAGCTCCATTCGATGGATTAAATCTTCTCTCTTGGATACTGTATCAGTTCTACAAGAGATGACTTCACTCATGCACTGAGAAAGGCAATCGATCTCCTTCACGTCTCGTTCAAATAAAAGAACTGAATAATTCATTCCAACACTCCCTCACCTACTCCTTTTGAGGAATCTAATAAACCACCTGCTACTCTTACAACCTGAGCCGCTCGGGCAAGGCGCTCCTTCAAAATAGAAGATTTTTCTTTCTCTTTAGAATATTGATCTTGCAATAAATCCATATTAAATTCGAGAAGATCTAATTTACGTTTTAACTCGATGATTTTATTTTCTCTCGCCCCAATTAATGCCTCTGAATCTTTTTTAATAATTTCAATCCGATTTTCGAGCTCCTTTTCTCGAACACGAATTTTCCTAATATCGATTCGCACCCTTTCCTTTAAATGCTCCATTTCCTCAGAGGTCTCGTGAACTTGATTCTCCAGAACTCGACTCTTATCTGTTTTTGCTTTAACTTGAAATCGAAGCTCCTCGATTTCACTCCTGAGACTTCCTAAGGCTGAATCTTTCTCTTTATCGAAATCAGCAATCCTTTGCCTCAATTCATTGCCAGTATGAACTAATTCAACATTTTTTGCTTTTTCATCACGAATCCCCTGTTGTGTCATTTTAATCTGATCCTGAGCAGCTTTCAATTGGTTAGAAAGAATAGCAACATCTTGTTCGCGCAATAAAAGATATTTTTTTAAAGTAACTAGATCAGGAGCTTGTGCAGCACCCCCCGGTACTACTGCATCACCTAAAGGCTCGGAAAAAAACAGAGCGGAATCAAAAGCTAACTTCTGCGGCGATGGAACCTGGGGCCCAGTAAAAAGATAAGGCATTTCTTGAGCTGCCTGGTGATCTTCCACTTCCACAGCGGACGAATCAGCCACTTCCACAGCCGACGAATCAGCCACTTCCACAGCGGACGAATGAACCACTTCCACAGCCGACGAATGAACCACTTCCACAGCCGACGAATGAACCACTTCTACAGCCGACGAATGAACCACTTCCACAGCGGGAGGATGAGCTACTAATGGCATTTCCTCTGCCAGACTAATAGTATGGGATCGATCAGGTACAGCTGACTCGAGAAAAATAGTCGGATCTGCAACACTTTCAGCTTCTTGCTTTAGAAAAACAGCACTTCCATCCTCTAATACGGGCAACACTAAAGGACTTGAAACAGTAGGAGTTTCAACACTCAATGCAGGAACTGCCAGAATAGTTTGAATCATTTCAAAAACTTGAAGCGGAGTAAAAGGCATTCTTAAATAACCATTCACTCCATTCGGACTATTTTGATGCGCTGCACAATTTGATTCGGTCCAAGAATCGGCAATAAGAATAATCGGCAAATCCGAAAAAGTAGGATTCTTCTTAATTTCTTGAATCAGCGGGATTCCAGTCTCTGGACCCTCTTGATCTTCTAATTGAATCAATACTAAGTCCACACTAAGATTGTGAATCTTCAAAACCTCAAGAGCCTCCTGAGAATCAGTAGGAAAGAGCAATGCGATCCCTTTTTGCTCTAAAAAGATCGAAATCTCATGCTCTGCGTCGATCTTCGCGCTCAAAATAATAATCTTCATCAATTTCCTCATCGGCGCATCGATGCGATACATGAGTATCAGTTGACACCTCACATCCAAAAAGCTAACGTTTTGAGAAATGGCTCAAGGACCGGCACGAATATCCGATAAAATTACAATCCTGGTTTTCAAAGACAATAACGCTGCCCGGACTTTTCAAATTTCCCTATCCTCAATTTCCAGGTTTGGTTTCATTTTAGGAACTCTCCTGGCAATAACTTTATCTAGCACTTTCATAGCCCTCAAATATTACCGAATTGCCGCTGCTTCCAATCCAATTTATGTACAAGACCTAGAGCAAGAGATTATCGATTTAAAGGCGAATTTAAAAACTATAGAAACGAAATCCGAATCTCTTTCAAGTCCCATCATTGTTTCTACACCCACTCCGATCGCAACTCCGATGGCTTCGAATACGGTTCCACCTTTTTCGATTTTTACTCATGCGTTTCAGCCCCCTATTGCTGATCCATCTACGCTCAGATTTTCTATTCAAACCCCTGAAATTTCTTGGCAAAAAAGTAGTCTGCACGTTCGATTTGCATTGCAATACAGAAACAAGGATCAAGGCAGCCAAGAAGGAAAGATTCTTGTCTTAGCCCGAGGCCCTGAAACTTTACTCACCTATCCAGCTGGAAGTTTAAATCCAATAGGCGCTGAAAATCTGATCGATCTCAATAAAGGAGAAACTTTCTCAGTCAGCCGGTATCGAGCAGTCGATGCAAATTTTGGGCAGCTTCACTCAAAAAATGCCCTGCATGAGGTAGAGATTTTTATCTTAAACAATCAAGGTAATCTGCTGACTTATCAAAAAATACCCCTCATTCATCCCAATCATAAAAGTAACGAGGAAACCGTTGAAGAATGAATTCCCTTCATGAAATGACAATAAATATAATTGCAGAAGGAACTCGAGTGGAAGGACAAGTTTTATTTGACCATATTTCAAGAGTTCATGGCGTTTTAATAGGAGAAGTGCGTGCAAAACCAGGGAGCACACTCATCCTAAATGAAACTGCAATTGTAGAAGGAAATATTGAAGCCGATACTCTCATGATTGACGGATACGTTCATGGAGATATTTTAGCAAAAAGTCGAGTAATCATTTCGAGAACAGGCAGAGTAGTTGGAAATATAAAAACTCCCTCTCTACGCTTAGAATTTGGCGCCTACTTTGAAGGGCGTTGCGCAATGGAAGAGCAATCCAAAGATCCTAACGCCCCATGAAGTCGCAAGAAAGGTTCTATGCGTTTAACTATTTTGGGAAGCGGCACTTCTACTGGAGTGCCAGTCATTCAATGTCCATGTAAAGTCTGTCTTTCAACCCACCCAAAAAATAAAAGACTCAGATCGTCCGCATGGCTAGAAATCAATAACAAAAGCATTTTGATCGATACCTCTCCCGATCTGAGAACCCAAGCCCTCCGAGCTCAGATTGCACGGATAGACGCTGTACTATTTACTCATCCTCATGCCGATCACATTCACGGAATAGACGATCTAAGAAGTTATAATTTTATTAATAAAAATCCAATCCCAGTTTATGGAAATTCGTGGACCTCTAGAGAGCTAAAAGTTAAATTTGAATATATTTTTAATAATTTAAAACCTGAAGGAGGTTCAATTCCTCAATTAAACCTCCACACCTTTGATGCATCTAGTCAATTCATTACTGTACTGGGAGAAAGAATTATTCCAATCCCCCTTTCGCATGGATCAAAAGAATGCGTAGGATATCGATTCGAGTCTCTAGCTTATATTACAGATTGCAGTTATATATCTCCGTTATCCATGGAACGGATGCAAGGACTCACTAACCTTGTTCTCGATTGCGTTAGAATTGAGCCACACCCGACTCATTTTAATCTTGATCGAGCTTTAGAAACTATTTCGATTTTAAAACCGAAAAAAACCTATTTAACTCATCTTGGGCATGAACTCGATTATGTTACCTGGCGAAAAAAACTCCCAAAAGATGTATCTTTCGCATATGACGGTTTAATCATTGAAGCTCAATAAGAGGGGACAGCTATGATTATTGGTGTACCAAAAGAAATTAAGAACAAAGAAAATCGTGTTGGAATGGTCGTCGCTGGAGTACGAGCATTAACACAAGCGGGACATAAAGTAATTGTACAGAATACAGCAGGCATAGGCGCTGGCATTTCTGACGAAGACTATAAAAAGGCAGGCGCAACTCTCGTAGCAAGCCCAAAGGATGTCTATGACCGAGCAGATATGATCATAAAGGTCAAAGAACCACTGCCTGAAGAATATCCGTACCTCCGAGAAAACCAGGTACTCTACACCTATTTACATCTTGCAGCAGATGAACGGCTAACTAAAGCCCTTATGGAAAGAAAAATTGTCGGGATTGCCTATGAAACGATTCAAACTACCGATGGTTCGCTTCCACTCCTAGCTCCCATGAGTGCGGTTGCAGGGAGAATGGCTACTCAAATCGGTGCAACCTATTTGCAGCACGATCATGGAGGAAAAGGCCTTTTGCTCGGTGGAGTTGCCGGAGTAGAACGAGGAAAAGTGGTCATCTTAGGGGGAGGCGTAGTAGGCATTAATGCCGCAAAAATGGCTGTTGGATTAGGCGCAACTGTTTCTATTCTGGATGTCAACTTTCACCGACTCGAATATCTTTCTGATATTTTTGGAAATGACGTCACAACTCTTTACTCGAATAGCGAACAAATCGAACGCGTAGTCACTTCAGCAGATCTAGTTATTGGTGCCGTACTTGTTCCGGGTGCTAAGGCCCCTAAACTGGTTACACGTGAGATGATTTCAAAAATGCAGCCTGGAGGCGTCGTCGTTGACGTCGCAGTAGATCAGGGCGGATCAGTTGAAACGTGCCGCCCCACGAGCCATGAGCATCCCACTTATTCGGTAGACGGAGTAGTGCATTACGCTGTACCTAACATGCCAGGAGCCGTACCGAGAACTTCGACCTACGCATTAACAAATGTCACTTTAAAGTATGCACTCATGATTGCAAACATGGGTTGGAAAGATGCCGTCACTCGAGATGAAGCCCTCCGCAAGGGAGTCAATATTTTCAACGGAAAAGTTGTCTATAAACAGGTAGCAGATGACTTAGGCCTGCCCTGTGAACCGCTCAAAATCTAAATAAAAAAAAAGAGCCGTACAGACAAATCGAAAACCGTCTTGCGGCTCCTTTTTTTCAATTTCATAGACATCCAGGCACTACAGATTTATTCTATAAGAAGTGGCTAACCCATCACCTGTAAACTCTCAACCCAGTACTCTCTCCTCTGTTCCATTTGCTCCTATACTTAATACAATTGGACTGATTTTTGCGCTAGGTTTTCTCTATTACACAAAATTTATAGTTAAACACGCTAAAATTACAGAAATGGGAGAACGCCAGCGCCTTGTAGAACTGCAGGCTCGACCTACCCAACCAGCTGTTCCTGCATTTATTCCTTTTGAATCCATGACACTTAACATGAAACAACTTCAAGGAAAACCTCATTACCTCACTCTCAAATTTACTCTCGAAATACATGATCAAAATAAACAAGATATGATCCAGGAAATTCGTTCTCTGATTCTAGATCAACTCATAGCTACCGTTGGTCGTAAAGAATTTTATGAGCTTACTACTATTCAAGGAAGATATATCCTGCGCTCTCAAATGATTGACTTCACAAATGAACTCATCATTTCACACGCTATAAAGCCGATAAAAGAAGGACTAGTAACAAATGTCTATTTTACCGACATAATAGTACAGTAACTTGTGAAGTTTACTGACATCCTTTAAAATAGGAAAATGATTTCAGAATCACTAGTAGAATTTACTCCTGGTCGCCTTTTAATAATAGATGACGAAAGTCTAGTACTCAAAACTCTTAAAACCATACTCAGCCGAGCAAAATACGATGTTGTAGCCTGCGAGACTGCTGCTGAAGCACTCCATTTTCTCTCGCACGAATCTTTTGACTGCATTATTACCGATGCTGTTATGCCCATCACAAATGGTTACGATTTAGTAAAAACGATTCGAAAAGATCACTTGACCGACCTACCCATTTTAATGCTGACTAGAAAACGCCACCGTCAAGACGTGAAAAAAGCCGTAGAAGCAGGAATTACTGATTATGTTTTAAAGCCTATCGATGAGCATCTGCTTTTAGACAAAGTAGAAGCCTGCATCAAAAAAGGTGGTGGAAAAAGGCACATCATGGAATGCCCTATTTATGGAGAGCAATCGAAAGCAAAAATCTTAATAAATTCCGTAATTACATCTATTAGCGAATCCTATATTACGATGAACCTTGCGATGCCTGTGGAATCTCAATCTGAATTTGAAATGAAGGCGCCCCTTTACGATGAAATAGGGATTCATCCTCCACTCATCAAACTGATTATCTGCAGAGAAATCTCAAAACCTCATGATTCACAACACCTTCGATACGAAGCAAAATTCTCGATGATTGGCGTTCCTGAATCAGATTTAAGAAAAATTAGGAACTGGATCAATCAAGAAGAGATTCGACGGCGAAAGTAAGGCGCTTCATTCTCACATCCTCTAATAAAATGCGACTATCTATTCCGCCCTTTACAGTCTCCTTTAAAGCCAACTCAAGAAGATTCATAAACTCTAATATTTCGTGAGTAGGATAATTTTTAGAACAAAAATCGAGAAAATCATCCAACTTTGCTGCGATCAAAGTCAAAATAGGAAATCCATAAGTTTCTGCAATACCTGCTAAGCTATGCGCAATGATTTGGCCTTCATAAATACGTTCTGAAGATATACCCAAATTCAAAATTTCTTCCTGAACCAAAATAATTTTTTCAAGCCTTCCTTTAAGAGAAGAAATAAAATCATCTCTCAAATTTTTCAAATCTGGATCAGATTCCCAGTCAATCATACTCCTACAATTCTTTTAACCTGAGCAGCTAACTCGTTTGGATCAAATGGCTTTCTTAAAAATTGAGACGCACCGAGCTCCGCCGCGTTAGCAATATCCTTAGAATGATAACTTTTTGCTGTTAGCATGAGGACTGGAATATGAATCTCGGTAAATTGCCTTAATTTTTTTAGGACATACCAGCCATCATGAACAGGCATCATAACATCTAAAATAATGAGAGCCCATTTCCGTGCTAATAAATAATCAATAGCTTCTTTACCGTCTTCTGCAATCACGACGTTAAATCCTTCACGATCCAACTTAAATTGAACTAATCGAGCAATTTGCTGGTCATCTTCAGCAAGCAAAATATTTAATCTATCAATCAAAAGTCCTCCCTTCCTCTTAAATCCGTTTAAATAACTGCAACGGCTTGATGGACCAGCAATGGATTCTTACTGGAAAAGAGAATGGGAAAGGTAATGATAAATCGAGTTCCTTTTTCAAGCTCACTTTCAACAGAAATTTTTCCTCCATGTGCCTCAACTAATCCGCGGACAATCACTAAACCTAGACCCGTACCTCCCTCTGAAAAAGTTAAACTAGAATTTGCTCTAAAGAATTTTTCAAATAACCTATTCTGATCTTCGACACTCAACCCTAAACCTGAATCAGAAACTCTGACGATAATAGCCAAAGGAGTTTGTTCGGCTTCAATTTCTACAAAACCCGCTCTTGTATATTTAATCGCGTTAGAAATTAAATTCATAAAAATTTGAACTAATCGCTCTCGATCACCTAAAATTTTATTAAAATGTTCAGGTACTTTATACCTCATTTGCAAACCTTTTTGTTTTGCGACAATTAAAAAGGTATCGTAACATTCTCTAAGAATGAGAGCGAGATCTTGTGGATCACTTTTCATCTCAACTTTTTTAAGCTCCATTTTTTCTACATCTAAGATATCATTAATAAGACTAGCTAAACGAATGGAATTTTTATCAACAATCGTGAGAAATTCTTTTTGAGTTTGAGTGACTGGACCTGCATCACCAGAAAGCACGAGCTTAGCATACCCCCCAATGGATGTCAGAGGAGTTCGCAATTCATGAGAAACAGTGGACAAGAACTCTGTTTTCATCTCATCTAATTTACGAAGATCTCCTACTAACACTTCAATTTTTTCGGCCATTTCATTAAAATTAGACTCTAAGTAACCGATCTGACTACGATTTGTAACAGTAACGCGCTCAGTAAAAACTCCATTCTGATAATTTAATATCCCCTGCTGCAAATGAAGCAAGGGGCGGGCAATAGAAAAATAAAGTTTTGATAAAATCACTAAAAAAAACAAAAACAATAAAAATTCAATAGTGACCATTGCAATAAAAGTAGACAGGCTCTGATACTGAAATCTATACAATAAGATAAACAGACTCACAAAATAAGAAACCGCAATCAAACCACCTGATAGAAAAAATTGAATAGACAAAGGCTGATCAATAAGCCGCCAATAAGTTGGCAAATGCTTAAATGCTTTTTTATTCATAAATTCTCTATAGAATGACACAAAATCTAGCGATCTTGCAACTAGCTGGTATAGAGTTTTAGAAATTCACTCCAATACGCACTGAAGAGGCAAAAACAGGATTCGTTGCATTTGTAATGGAACTGTTTGAAAAAGCATAGAAATTCCCTGGGAAAAAAATTCCATTATCCAAGGTAAATTGAAAATACTCATCCCATTGAAAAGTAATTCCTAAATCAAACTCCCAACCCAATTCAGATCCTTGATTTTGAACAGCAAGCCCAGTAGATCGAGTCGAATAATTGTAAAAATACTGAGAACTAGATGCAACCTGATGCGCGCGAGCATAAGTCAAGACTGGATTCAATGACCACTTTTCCCAGGGCTTAATATGGGATCCCACAGAAAGATACATCGCATTGACAATAGGGTTATCGTAAGGTGATTTCAATTGACTCTGTGAGAGATTAGGATTGTTTAAGTTTTGCGGCCCAGCAAAATTGGAAAGCTGGTAATTAAACAGAATCATGGCAATCTTGTAATTGGGATTAAAATAGAATGTCCTAAAGGTATCAATAGTGCCCCCACCAGAGTTAGGTTGGCCAGACGCATAGCCTGCTTTTAACAACATTTCGACAGAATCAGTTGTTTTCCAAGTCGCCTCACTTGCAAACCCAAAAGTTTGATACGAAGAATTACCTAATTGCCCAGTAATGATAGGAACTTCAGCTGCCAAAATAAACCGAGTAAATTTTTTTCTAGCATAAAGTGAATAGGTATTGAAATTCATAACGCCGGCTTGCTGGGCTAAGAAGCCATTCTGTGGAACCAAAACGCCCGAAGCAGGATCCTGACCAGATCCACCAATCCGACGAATAATATTTATTCCACCTTCTAGGTCTTCTTCTAAATTTTCATATTTTAGGATCAAAGAATAATCTGTTACCCCACCGACTCCTAGGCCATTGACACATGTTTGACCAATCACCACGCAAGAACCACCTATCGTGTTTCCTGATGAATTTACGATGAAACTAGGAATAAAAGAAAACGCTCCAAATTTAGCGATCCAGCGAACTGCATCACCCGTAGAGATATATCGGTCCCAAAAATTATCTCCACTACTCCAAACAATACCAAGCCCCCAATGAAGAGGAACTCGTCCCACCTGAAAAGTACCTAAATCCGTCACAAACTCTCCCCAAAACCGCTGAGCTGTAATGGTAGAGCCTGCCGACTGGCTCGAATAAAATTGTTTTTGATCCACTGTATAGGGAAGGGAATTACCAAATAGTCCGAATATGGGATTGCCTAGCCACCACTCGGATTTAATATAAATATTATCATTGACGACTAATTTAGGACGAAGTTTTAAAAACAAATTTTGAAAGCTCGTGTCTTTAGCTCCTCCCCCAGGCACATAATATCCATTTGCATTCAAACGAGCTGGATCTGTAGCGATACTCGATGAATTATTATCCATCGTGTAGTTCCAGACACTATTGAACTCAAATGAAAATTGGCCAGACCAGTCCAGCTCTAATGCAGATGCATCACTCGCCCAGCAAAATAAAAACAAGAATCCCAAAAAATTTGATGCCCGCTTGTTCAACTCGTGCTCCTCTCGATACCGCACAGCCTATCTTTAAAACCTAAATGTTCTCTCTGGTGTTAGCTGTGCTTGATCATTCAGTCAAGATGTGCCAAGTTTTATTGAGCCACCTCATTTGAGTCAAGGAGATAAAATTGAGCCAGAAGTCAGATCGCAAAAAGACTGGTTCGTCTCATCAAAAAAAAAGACTAAACACAACTAAACGTGTCATCTATTTTTTAGGAGGCGTTGTTATTGGAACGAGCTTCAGTATCTACGTTTGGCTCCTCTATTCTCAGCTCACAAAAGCCTTTTACCAGCAAGAACAAATCGTACCTACGAGGATCTATTCTGATGTTTCAAGAATTAGCCCTCCTCAAACCAGAAATCAGATCGAACAAAAATTAAAAAATAGAACCTACAGTTTTCTTTCTGAAGACCGCTGGATTCAATTCACTCTCCATCCAATCGATTACCCCACATTCCTTCTTCCCAATCATCATCCCACTTTAGATCTCATGAATACCCAAGTGATCCTTCACTTTGATTCAAACGAAAAAACTGCAGAATTAAAATCCATCCAACTTTCTGGACAAGAGATTCCAGATATCTACCTGGAACCCGAAATTGTTGCTACTCTTTCGAATAGTAGCAACGAAACAAAGAAAGAAATTCGAACCTCTCTTCCATTCTCTGAAATTCCAGCCCCAGTATGGAAAGCAATTATTGCTATTGAAGATCAGCATTTTCTCGAACATAGCGGCCTGGATCCCAAGGGAATTGCTCGTGCGATCTGGGTGAACTTAAAAACTCTTTCCTTTGCACAAGGAGGAAGCACAATTACTCAACAACTTGTGAAAAATCTCATGGCCAGAAAAACAAAAAATGTTTTTCGCAAAGTGAATGAATTGTTCCTCGCGCTCCTACTAGAAGCCAAATTTGACAAAGAAAAAATTCTGGAACGCTACCTGAATGAAGTCTACCTCGGACAAGTTGGAAATCTAGAAGTTCATGGAACTGCGGAAGGTGCTGAGCATTTTTTTGGTAAAAAGCTCGATGAATTAAATTTAGCTGAAATTGCTTTGATGGCCGGACTCATTCGTGGGCCTGGATTTTATTCGCCCTATCGATACAAAGAGAGGGCTCTAGAAAGACAGCGTTTAGTCTTACGAAAAATGGTAGAAACTGGACAAATTGTAGAAGAAGAAGCTCAAGCTGCTCTTCAACTACCCATACGTCTTGCACCCCCTCAAACTTCGGCAAATAAAGCACCCTACTTTACCGATTATGTAAAAGCAGAACTCGTTCGACAACTCAAAGATCGATTGACTGAACAAGAAATTACTCAATCTGGATTTCGAATCTACACTACGCTAGATACTACCTTAAACACCGCTGCCCAAACTGCAATCAGTCAAGGCATTACTTCCCTCGAAAAATCCCAAAAAATTCCTTCTCAAATCAGCCTACAAGGTGCGCTCGCATGCGTTGATCATACATCCGGGTACATTCGTGCTCTTGTGGGCGGGCGAAGCTACTCTCAAAGTAATTTTAATCGCATCTTAAATATGAAGCGCCAAGTTGGCTCTACTTTCAAACCCATTGTCTATCTAGCGGCTTTAAAAAAAGGAGAAGACACAAACGGTATACCCTACGGACCCGGACATCCGATCGAGGACGCTCCCTGGACACTCGTTTTCGATCATCAAAAACAATCATGGAGTCCTAAAAACTACGAAAAAGGTTATCGCGGCTGGATCTCCTATAGGACTGCCCTTGCAAGCTCAGTCAACACTGTCGCAGCCAAATTAGGTTATGAGATAGGATTTGAAAGTATTATTCATTCGGCGCGCTCTTTAGGTATTGAATCTTATTTACCAGCAGTTCCCTCACTCTCACTGGGTGTATCTGAACTTTCTCCAATAGAGCTCCTGCATGCATATGCGACTATTGCAAATCATGGCATTCAAAACGAACTCATCGTTATCCGTGGAATTACTCACTCGGACGGAACAGGCTATGCTCAATTTGTTTATCATCCTCAACAAACCTTTGAGCCAGGACCGGTAGATCTCTTGAGCAATATGTTGGAAAGTGTATTTTTAGAAGGAACGGCTCGACAAGCCCATCAATTAGGTTTTGACCGAATTGCAGCAGGAAAAACCGGGACCACAAGCAATCACCGCGATGCCTGGTTTGCAGGCTATACCCCCCAACTGACAGCTGTTGTTTGGGTAGGAATGGATCAAATGAAAGAACCTCTATCAGACAAAGTCCACCTCACTGGAGGCGGCTCAGCACTTCCTATCTGGGCTCAATTCATGAAACAAGCCCTAGAAGGGGAACCTTTAATGCACTTTCCAGCTAGTCCGATGCTAATAGATATCCCTGTTGATCTTCACAGTGGAAAAAAGGCTGATTCTCATTGCCCACCCTCCCAAGTCGCTATTGAAAAGTTCATAAAAGGTCAGGAACCCAAAAGTAGCGGATGCGAAGCAAGTTGGCCAAAATCGCAAGATCGGCTGATCAAAGAATGAAACCCCATCTCTATCCACTCACTATTTTGGAAGGTCATTTAGATTTTTTTGGACATGTTCACCACGCCGTTTACTTAACCTTACTAGAAGAAGCGCGCTGGGATATGATTACTCAAAATGGATATGGATTATCCAAAATTCAGGAAACAGGATTGGGACCCGTTATTCTGCGAGTCCAAATCAAATATCGAAAAGAACTTCGAAATAGACAAAAAATTACTATTCAAACTTTTTTCTCTCTCCCTTCTAAAATGACAGCAGATGCTCATCAAGAAATTCGAGACACTCATAATGTCGTCTACTGTGAAGCCCAAACTCAATTTGGAATTTTTGATCTAAAAAAGAGAAAATTGATATCTCCTCCCCCAGAATGGCTTCATGCTTTAGATATTCCACTAAAAAATGAGTATCCGTCCGGTTAAAACTGTGGTGTGATCTAGATGTGAATGGTCTTGTACTCACTGCAGGTGGAGCTCGTGGCGCATATCAAGCTGGGGTCTTAAAAAGGGTAGGAGAAATCCGAAAACTTCGGGACTCACCTTCTCCGTTTGCTATTGTTACTGGCGCCTCGGCTGGGGCAATCAACGGAGCAGCGATTGCTGCAGGAAGCGATCAATTCTACTCTGCCACTCGACAACTTGCTGACATTTGGGCAAAACTGCGGGTTCAAAATGTATTTAAAGCTGACCCACTGTCTCTGGGATGGAGAAGTGCGGGATGGCTCAGAGAACTTTCTCTGGGTGGCTTAATGGGTGGTGGCAGTACTCAATCCCTCTTAGACTTCACTCCTTTGAGAGCCTTCCTATCGGAAAACCTCTCTCTGGAAAGGATCTCAAAATGCATTCAAAATGGAAGTTTATATAGTTTAGCGATTTCAGCCACAAGTTATTACTCTGGAAAGTCTTATGCTTTTATTCAAGGACAGCCAGGTCATCCGCTTTGGGAAAAAAGCAGACGCGTTGCGTTATCTGTCACTTTAAATGTCGACCATATTTGGGCTTCCTGCGCAATTCCTATCATTTTTCAGCCCGTCTTGGTTGAAACAAAAATCGGTAATTACTATTTTGGAGACGGCGGCCTACGCCAAATTACTCCCTTTAGTCCAGCAATCCGCCTCGGAGCAGATCGAGTTTTTGCTATTGGGATCCGATCTCAAAAATCGGCTGAAGCACGTTCAAAATTAGAGCTCATTGAAGATGTTGAAAATAAACCCACCATGAAACGCCCTCCCCTTGCTCAAGTATTAGGGGTAGCACTCAACTCGATTTTTTTAGACCATTTAGATGCCGACTTAGACCATCTCAATCGAATGAATGATCTCCTGATTACTTATCAGTTTAAAGAAAATCAGACTATTCAGATGAAAGAGCCGATGCGTATTGTCAAACCCTTTGCAATTAATCCTTCAGCAGATTTGGCATCGCTAGCGGAACAATTTAGCAACAAGATGCCGGCATTTGTTCGCTACCTCTTAGAAGGCCTCGGTAATTCGAAAGCCCAAAGCGCAGACCTACTTAGCTATCTCCTCTTTGACTCTAGCTACACTCAAGCGCTGATTGAAACAGGATACCAAGATGCTCATGAGCATATTTCTGAAATAGAAGAATTCATTTTTGGATCTGACTCAAATGCACGTTAAGCGAAATCAACTCATTCTCTTTCTCGTCCTATTTCAAACAAATCATACCTTCTCCAAAACGACATCTACCGATCCAAGGAAAGTTACATTTTCTGATAAAAATGACATTCAAACTTTCAACACAGAAAGAAACATCCTCACCCAGCAAAGAGAATTAGGCGATGTAATAGACCGTTACGAGGAATTCAGCTGTGAACAAGATCAGGATGAAATAGAAACAAAAAATCAAAAGCATGGAAACTTTCTTTCTCGCAGGCAGATGGAACTAGAACATCAATTCGCAAGAAGACACCTCCTAGATGAACTGAGGAATTCAGAAGCAGAATATTTAACTGAAAATCAAAAAGATTTTGCATCTTTTAATAGAAAATTCTGTGGCATAAAAATTAAATTTAAA
>CAIYTD010000302.1 GCA_903928955.1 Oligoflexia bacterium
ATCCGAATGTCTGGATTCATTTGAGAGTAAACAATTGATCTTTTTTGTGAATCACACTGAGTTAGTACGATGGATTTAACAGTAAGTGACTCTGTTCGTATCAACTCTAAAATCTGAATGCCATCCATTTCAGATAGAAAATCGAACAAACTAGAGGATCTACTTCCAAGAACCAATAGTTTTCCAGCAACTGTTCTATTGTGAAGCCTTCTTAGAATATTTATTTTAGTATTGTCATCCATTTCAATAGGATTTTTAGCGTAAAACTCAAGTAACTCATTTAAATCTGCCTGAAGGCTTGGGTCTCTTAGCATATCAACCACAATTCCTTCTCCAAAAAGATGGATACATTGGGCAGTAGCTTCTACACCCTCTTCCGTGAGCAACCGAGTAAATACTTGTTTAGCAACTTTAGGCTGCTGAGCATAAATAGACGTAAGCTCCTCTCTCAAGCTCTCTATCTCGTAGCGCTTGGAAAGTGAATGAGAGCCTTCCTGTGGAGTGGAAGAAATTAAAGAAGGTAGAGAAGTAGAGTCGACAGGATCTGAAGTAAGACTTTGAATCACGCGATGGACTGTTGAACCTTTTCCGGAGTCTATCGGCCTAAAAATAGATAATGCAATAAAGATTAAAAGAGCAAAAATAGAAGCTGAAAAAATAAGGCCATAGACTTTAAATTTCTGTAATTCAGCTTGAACAGCGTCTCCATTTTCAACGCGTTCAATTTTTTCAACTCGCTCAATTCTTTCTTGCTTTAAATTTGACTCGTTTTTACTATTTGTCTCACTATTTGTACTTGCAGTTTTTGTATTCTTATTTAGATCAGCAGTTGTGCTAGAAGCAAGTCCTCTTTTTAAATCTGAAGGATGAGGAAACTTAATCGCTTTAGAAGTGATTGAGACATGCTTAAATAAATTAGTTTTCAATTTCGCCATCTCTAAAATATTGGCTTGCTCTTCCTGAGTAAGATCGATATCCATTAAAATAGTTGCAGAAATATCTTTAATTTTAAGAGCAGAATCACCATCTTGAATAAACTCTCCGACAGATCCATACTGTGTTTCTTCTGGATTTACTATGTCAGTTTGAAGATCATAATTCACCAATAAGCATTGATCAGGACAAAACTGATGAATAACTTCACCGATGATATCCATAAATTGCTTAGACACTTTTTCCTTTAATTCACTAATATGTTTTTCTGACCCTTGTGGGGCTGGAAAATGTGTCAGCTGTACATCTACTTTAACTGGATATTCTAAGGTATCTAGGTACTGCTGAATCAAATCCAGAAGCTTACCTCGAGATACAGGACCCACTTTATCGTCAATCAACATTTTTACTTTTGCTGAGGCAGGTGCAAAATCAGACTCTCTTTTTGATTCAAAATCATCAAAGCCAGGAGAAAGTGCATCGTTTGTTGCTAAATCAATCGAAACGATGACATTCATTAGCTTACATTGATCATGGCAGTACTTTTCTAAAATGGGATCAATAATATGGCGAATTTGAATTTCAGCGGTCTTTTTTTCAATCTCAGATGAATTTATTTTTGAATAGCTCATGTGACTACTTAAAAGAACAACAAAAATCGTCACGTAGGAAAATATGTTAAAAAGCCTCATGGAGCCCCCACTGCGATACGGAGTTGCTTACGGTCAATAAATTTTCTCAGTGCTTCATTTTTTGAATCAAATCGCAGTGCTTGATTCCAGGATTTAAGAGCAAGCTCTCTTCGCCCTAGACGATCTAATAAAGTACCTCGCATTTCATAAAGTTTTGCATCTGTTTGATAAATCTGAATCATCTCATCTAGTTCTATGAGCGCAGCTTCATATCGAGTGACTCTATAAAGTTGTTTAATATGATCTAGACTGGCCAGATAACTCATGTTTGCAGGCTCTGCAGTGCTATCTTCAATAGGACCGAGGCTCAATCCTTGTTCTATTTGTCTTAATTTTCCTTGATCTTCAATCGCTCCTTGCGAAAATCCACCTGTAATTTCTCTATCCGATAAAGTAGTATGGCGATTTTTATAGGAATTATCTTCTACAGAAATATCCTCTAACTTTGAGCCTGATGCAGGTGAACGATTGGAATCTTTAAATGTAGGTGACAAAGGAAGAACAAAATCACTTAATTTTTGCGAATCTCCCGGAATTTCAAGTTCAATAGATCGATCCCCTTTTTTGGTTCTGAGTATCATATTTTGAGATGAGTCATCTCGAGATCCCTTTTGATAATTAGGAAAAGGATTAGATATTGGCTTATTATTCTCTTGAGAGTTCAGCCCTAAGGCAGAACACCCATTCAACAAACAAGAGACCATTAAGAATACAAGAAGAGCATTTTTAAAGTAAAATTTAGAATAGGACATTAATCCCCAATCCATATTCTACACCGCTAATCGTGCCCGAAGTGGTTCCAGCAATAAATGCATTCGAAGGAGGACGATAGCCCAAAATAAATGACACCCCATAGTGTTTTCCTAGCCTCCACTCATAACTCGATCTCACTAAGCCCCCTAAATAACCTCCAGCGTAAGTTCCACCCAAACCAACGGACAAACTGCCTCGAACCCGATTATAATTTTCTTCTTCTCCAATAAAATTCCAAGCATGATGAAAGAGCAAAGTAATATTTAAACCGAAAGCACTATAGATATCGTGACTAGATGCACCACTACTATTTATAATAGTAGATGCATTAGCGAGATAATTTATTTCAAATCCAACTTCTTTTTTTCGATTATCATATCTTTCTACTGTCTGAAATCCAAGGGCAAGGCATCCATCTGCAGTTGGCAATGAAGGCTCAAAAAGATAGTAGATTATGAATCTATTTTGGATTGTTGGGCTATATTCCGTTTGCTTTCTTGCTTGATCGTTTTGATTAAAATCCACTCCTCTTCGGAAGGCTGCTGCCATCGAGTTTTCTGAGTTGTAACTCCTCGACCAGACAATGCTGCCGCTTTCTGGCTCAGTGATAAACATAGAAATCAGAATTCCAGAAGGTTCATAAGTAAAAGAGATATCCATAAAATGACTGATGCCAGCTGTTTTTGCGATACGCGAAAGCTCTTCTTGATTGCTTTCTGGGGAAGTGATGACTACCTGATCCCCATTTAAACTTGTTTTGCGCGCTCGACAAGGCAAGCACTGAATCACGCGAGTTTTTGAGTTTTTTAAAATTTTCTCTGTAATGAGTAACTCGAGATGACTTTTAAAGGATGCTGGAATATTTTCACTTACGCCAATATTGCGAATAGCTAGGTCTTTAATGCCTGCAACATTTCCATTTTTTAAATCATATTCAAAATCACCGATAACATCATCCAAAACTTCATAAAAATTCCTCTCACCATTTTTGGCTGGAGTTTGAATGGACGCGCCATTGGAAGTAGCAACAATAAGGGGGCTTTCCTGGCCAAACGCAAACTGGGTTGGCATCCCTAGGGCTATCAAGATAAATAAACTTAAAAAAAGATATTTCAACACGGTGTTCTATTGAGGCTCCTTCCTCAATAGGCTCATCGGCTTTATAGTAAGTCTCTTGAGAAGATATTTTTTTCAGCCAGAGACTCAGCTAGTGGCAACAAAATTGAGGATCTTATCCTTTACAAAGATAATTTTTCGAATCTGCTTACCTTGAAGCTGAGTTGCAACAGTAGAAATTTGAAGAGCAAGTTTTTCTACTACATTTTGCTCTGTCCCAGGTTCAATTTCAAGAGTTCCTCGAGTTTTTCCCATGACTTGTACAGCAATTGTGATCAGCTGATCCTGAGCAATAACCGAATCATACTCAGGCCAAGGGGCATACGTGAGTGAAGTGGTTTCACCTATTCTTTCCCAGAGCTCTTCTGCAAGATGTGGGGCAAAAGGATTTAAGAGCTGTATAAAAGGCTTTAAGCAAATTTTCGGCTTTTGTTTTTGCTTCGTCATATAATTGACAAAAACCATCATGTGACTAATTGCGGTATTAAAATGAAGATTTTCAATATCTTCCGTGACATTCTGAATTGTTTTATGAGTGATCTTTAAATCCTCAAAAGTCGGTTCCATTAAACTGAGATCATTCTCCTGACTAGTGTCGTCTATAAAAATCCTCCAAGTTCTGTGAAGAAAACGAAATATCCCTTCAATAGCTGATGTTGACCAAGGCTTGTCTCTGTCTAAAGGCCCCATAAACATTTCATAAATTCTCAGTGTGTCAGCCCCATATTTCTCAATTACATGGTCTGGGTTAATCACATTGCCTCGTGATTTTGACATTTTTTCTCCATCCCCACCCAAAATCATCCCCTGATGTACTAGTCGCTTAAAAGGCTCTGAATGAGTCACTAAACCTGCATCAAAAAGTACTTTAGTCCAAAATCTTGCATATAGAAGGTGCCCAACTGCGTGTTCAGGCCCTCCTAAATAAAGATCTACTGGCATCCAATATTTTTCAGACTCAGAACTAAAAGGTTCGTTCTCATTGTGTGGATCGCAATATCGCAAAAAATACCAAGAAGAGCCGGCACTTCCCGGCATTGTATCTGTTTCTCGCCGAGCAGGACCGCCTGAATAGGGATCTCGGGTATTAATCCAGTCCGTAATAGCCGCCAAAGGACTCTCTCCTGTCCCAGTAGGCTCATAGCTTGTGACATCCGGAAGAAGCACAGGAAGCTCATTGAGCTGCAAGGGCTGCGCTTTTCCTTCCATATGTAGGATGGGAAATGGCTCGCCCCAATAACGTTGACGAGAGAATAGCCAATCCCTGAGCCGGTACTGAACAGTGCGCTGACCGCAGCCTTCTTTCTCAATCCGATTCATCACGGCTTCTTTTGCTTGAGCAGATTGCATTCCTGTAATAAATTCAGACTCAATAAGGATTCCATCGCCTGTAAAAATATCTCCCTGAGATGGATTCCCCTCAATCACTTTTTTAATAGGAAGATGAAATTTATTTGCAAATTCAGCATCTCTTAAATCATGAGCAGGAACAGCCATCACAGCTCCTGTTCCATAAGCCATGAGCACATAATCAGCAACCCAAATGGGAATCTTTTCATTAGAAAGAGGATGAACAGCATAACTTCCAGTCATTGCGCCAGATTTCTCTTGAATGACTTCTTGTCTTGCAAGATCCGATTTCTGAGCTGCTTTTTCTTTATAAGCATGCATCTCAGCGCGATATTCCAAAGTAGTTATTTTTTCAACTAGTGGGTGCTCCGGGGCAAGCACAAGATAGGTCACACCAAAAAGCGTATCCGGCCTTGTTGTGAAAACTTCAATGTATTCGACTGAATCATTGACTAAAAATTTTATTTGTAAGCCTTCACTCCGTCCAATCCAATTCCGCTGAAGTTCTTTCGTCCCTTCAGGCCAATCCAATGCATCTAAATCTTTCAATAATCTTTCAGCATAGGAAGTAATCTTAAGCATCCATTGCTTCATTGGAACTCTAAAAACAGGAAAACTACCGCGCTCAGATTTTCCGTCTACCACCTCTTCATTTGCGAGTACGGTTTTTAAACCCGGACACCAATTCACAGGAACTTCTTTTTGATAGGCAAGGCCTTTTTCATAAAGTTTTAAAAATAAAAATTGAGTCCATTTGTAGTACTTAGGATCGCATGTGGCGATTTCCCGAGACCAATCATAGCTAAATCCCAATCGCTGAAGCTGCCCACGAAAATTATCAATTGCGCTCCGAGTGGTAATAGCAGGATGCACGCCCGTTTGAAGTGCGTATTGTTCAGCAGGCAATCCAAATGCATCCCATCCCATAGGATGAAGAACGTTAAACCCTTTTGCTCGCTTATAGCGAGAAATAATATCTGTAGCTGTATACCCTTCCGGATGACCGACATGAAGACCAGAGCTACTCGGATAAGGGAACATATCTAATACATAGTATTTTGGCTTTTTGCCTCCCGTTTCAGCTCGGAAAGTCGATTGATCAGACCAAAATTGTTGCCACTTAGGTTCAATTGTACTTGGATTGTAGGCCATGCCATCTATATACTGAGCTCAAGGTGGGTAATCAAGATGCAGTTTAAAATCCAGTTATTTCCGAATGGGCAAGTTTCCATCTATGACCCTCATTTTAAGGAAAGCATGCACTCCTGGATTGGCCCGTGGCAAGAAGCTCATCAAATATATCTTGTTCCATCTGAGTTGGCTAACCTCCTTACCAAAAACACAGACGCACCCTTAGTTATTTATGATATGGGCCTCGGTATAGCCACTCACGCCATCGCTGCGATTGAAATCTTCCTTCAGGTTTCCTCATCTCAATCTGTGAGAAATTTACATATCATTAGCTTTGAAAAAAATATGAGCGGCTTAGCTTGTGCCCTCGAAAATGAAAGTCATTTTCCATTTATTTCGCGTAGAAAATCGCTGATCCAAGAACTCTTAAAATCAAATACATTGATTAAAAAAAATTCAAACGGATCTCAATTCAAATGGGACCTGATCATTGGCGACTTTAAAGAGCACCTCAACCTAGAGGACTCCCCGGAGCTCATTTTTTATGACTTTTACTCGCCTAAAACATGTCCCGAGCTTTGGAACCTCGAAACGTTTCAGCTCCTCTTTCATACAACAGCTTCTCGACGTCATTTAGGGCAAGAATCAAATTTTTTTACTTACACTTCTTCCACTTCAGTTCGATCAGCTTTATTACTAGCAGGATTTTTTGTCGGATACGGGATTTCAACCGAAGCTAAAAAAGAAACAACTATTGCCAGTACACAATTAAAAAACATCAGCCATCCTTTGGGACACGAGTGGCTGGAACACTGGCATCGATCTAGCAAACCTTTTCCACAGGATGCGACACAAGTGGAATATAAAAATATCCTCATTCAAAAAGTGAGCGAACAAGTTTTGAATGGTCACTAAAAATATTTACTGTCGAATCAATCGATCGACTACGATATTGCCTGGAACAAGTTTATTTGTTCTAAAAGGACTGATATCTAAACCGCCTCTTCGAGTATAGCGAGCATAAACTGTAAGTTCATCTGGATGACATTTTTTCATAATATCTATAAAAATACGTTCCACACACTGTTCATGAAATTCATTGTGGTTGCGCAGAGAAACAATATACTTCAACAATCCTGAATGATCAATTTTTTGACCTTTATAACTGATTTCAACGGAACCCCAATCAGGCTGTCCTGTGATCAGGCAGTTGGATTTAAGAAGGTGAGTATGTACGGTTTCCTCCATCCTCTCTGAAAAACAGCTTAAATAAGAGGGTTGAGGTTGGTATTCAGTACATTCTACGTCAAGAGAATCCAAGCAGGTTCCTGAAAGATTTCCTATCTTGTTTGGCGCTCGATTAAGTTCATAAAGTTTTACCTCAACGCTACTTTCAGTATATTTTGATAGATCCGATATCATCAATGAGCAGACTTGCTCTAAACTATCAAAACGCGAATGATTGAACCCATTCAAATAGAGCTTAAAAGATTTCGATTCAATCAAGCACCTAGAATTTGCTGGTATTCTAAATTCGGCTAGAGCGACAATCGGTTTACCTTTTAAATTCAGCCAAGAAATTTCAAAGCCTGTCCAAAAATCAATCCCAGTAAAGGGGAGGATCTCACCGACTTCAAGCTCATCTCGCTTGAGCTTTCTAGGCAGAGCAAAAAGAAGAGAAGGGGTATAAGTATTGATATAAGATGATTTTTTTCCCAGTGGAGCAGAGGCAAGTAGGCTGTCATTTTCATTTTTACTCATCATTTGTAATCCTTCTCAATTTCAAGATAGAACATCTTCTATGAACTCGAAAGTAATCATTCACCCTTCTCCGCGGTTTCAGGGCTGTCCCAGGATTCCAGGCGATAAGTCCATTTCCCATCGCGGACTTATTTTGGGTGCTTTAGCAAAGGGGAAAACGGAAATGATTGATATTCTCGACAGTGCCGACGTTCGTTCTACTGCTCAATGTCTTCAGATGTTAGGCATTCGAATCACTCAATCTGGAAACAAAACATGGATTGAGGGACAAGGACCTTCTAAAATGATCCAGCCACTTTCTCTGTTAGATTGCGGAAATTCAGGCACCACCATGCGCTTGCTGATGGGGGTTTTGGCAGGACAGAAAATTACAGCGACTCTCTCAGGAGATGATTCCCTCAAAAAACGCCCCATGAAAAGAGTCGCTGATCCCCTCTCTCAAATGGGAGCCCCTATCTATTTGTCTCAAGGGGAATATGCCCCCATTACTCTCACGGGAAGGGAACTTCAGGGGATCCACTATTCCCTCAAGATTGCGAGCGCTCAGATTAAATCGGCCATTCTGATTGCCGCTCTTTCAGCTCGAGGCAGCACTTGCTTAACAGGAGAAATCAGCAGCCGAGACCATACGGAAAGGATGCTCAAAGAGTTTGGAGCACATTTAGATGTAAGCCCTACGCGGATTCAAATAGAAGGGAACCAAACTCTTCAAGCCACATGCATTCGAGTGCCTGGAGATCCCTCCACTGCAGCGTTTTGGATTGCTGCTGCCAGTATTATTCCTGGCGCTGAAATGGAGCTTGAAAATATCTCTCTCAATCCAACTCGACTCGGTTTTCTACGGGTCCTTCAAAGAATGGGAGGAAATATTCAAATAGAAACTACTTCAGAATATTCCGAACCGGTTGGGAAAATTCGAGTTGCATTCTCCGCCCTTCATGGAGTGCGCATCTTAAAAAATGAAATCCCCACCCTGATCGATGAAATCCCCCTTCTTGCAATCATTGCTACCCAAGCTACAGGTTTTTTAGAAATAGAGGGGGCAAATGAACTCAGAGTGAAAGAAAGTGATCGTCTGGATGCAATTGCTAAAAACCTACGCGCGATGGGCACTGAAATAGAGACTCGAACAGAAGGCTTTCGAATCGAGGGAATACAAAAACTCCGTGGAGCAAAAATTGAAAGCTACCAAGACCATCGGATTGCCATGGCATTCAGTATAGCGGCTTTAGTGGCTCAAGGCCCTACGGAGATTCTGGATGCCGACTGCGTAGACATCTCTTACCCATCCTTCTATTCTACTTTAAAAAAATTAACCCATTGAAGGACTCGTTTATGCCAGGAAATACGATCGGTCAGATTTTTAGAGTCACCACTTTTGGGGAGTCTCATGGTGAAATGATAGGAGTAGTGGTGGATGGTTGTCCAGCCGGATTAGAAATGGATCTCGATTTTATTCAAAAAGAACTGAATCGTCGTAAACCCGGTCAATCCAAAATTACAACTCAACGCATGGAACCTGATCAAGTCCGTTTTATTTCAGGAATATTTGAAGGAAAAACAACAGGAGCTCCTCTCTGTGGCTTGATTCAAAACAAAGATCAGCGTTCAAAAGACTATAGCCATCTCAAAGCACAGTACCGCCCTTCTCATGCTGATTTCACCTACGAAAGTAAATACGCTCACCGCGATCACAGAGGAGGAGGAAGAGCCTCTGCTCGAGAAACAGCTGCCCGAGTAGTAGCTGGAGGAATCGCAAAACTACTCCTAAAAAAATCAGGCATTGAAATGATCGCTTTCGTTTCTCAGGTGGGTTCTATTCGCCTAAAAAAGAGGATTTATCAAATCGATTTTTCTCAAATAGAGTCTAACAGCGTTCGCTGTCCTCATTCCAGTACAGCAAAAAAGATGATTGAACTGATTCAAAAAATAAGCAAAGAAGGCGATACAATAGGAGGTATTATTACTGGAATAATAAGAGGATGTCCTATTGGTTTAGGTGAACCTGTTTTTGATCGCCTCCATGCCGATTTAGGCAAGGCTATGTTGAGTATCCCTGCAGTCAAGGGTTTCGAATATGGATCTGGATTTGAAGGCGCAGAACTGAAGGGCTCTGAACACAATGATCCTTTTATTCAAGAAAAAGGGAAAATAAAAACCACTACAAATTACTCGGGAGGAATACAGGGCGGAATCAGTAATGGAATGGATATATACTTTCGAGTTGCGTTTAAACCTGTTGCTACTTTAATCAAACCACAGAACAGCCACGGCTTAGAAGGCAATAATACCCGAATCGCAGGAAAAGGTCGCCACGACCCGTGCGTTGTTCCTCGAGCCGTTCCCATTGTGGAAGCAATGGCAGCAATAACAATTGTGGATCACTTACTTCGAAATCGTACAAGCAGAATAAGTAATTCATCATTTCAATGAGCTAGCTCAATCAGTTAGCAATAATTGACCATTCATCTACCCGAGGATGGAGGTATAATTTCAACTTGAACTTCCTCAATCGGTGACTGAGTGACTTTTGAGTTTTTCAATACTCTAGGCACAGGCTGCCCATTGGACTTTAATTCAGCTATTTTTCTACTGAGTGCCAATTGATTCGCTCTAACACCCACCACGTGGCGCTGTTCCATTTTGGCGGACTCTTCTGGTGTAGTTTCCCTAGCACCCATACCGTAAACTTGATCCGACTTTCCATAAGCAACGCCTTCGAACGTAGACTGGGCAAAAGCGACAACCAATAAAATTTTTGTCATTAGTAATGCGCTTAAATAAATATTATTTTTCTTCATAAATGAATTATCCTCACTATTTACTATCACTCTAATTCATTCTTATTACTTACATAATGTGTCTCTATTTACTCATTCCAATTCATTTAAATAGATAATTTCATCTTTCA
>CAIYTD010000303.1 GCA_903928955.1 Oligoflexia bacterium
CGTAAAATCACAAAGTGGAGCGCCCAGTATTAATCTTGAATACAAGCTTCCTCCACGACTCATTAATCTACGACCTAATCCCCAGTTCACTGTACCCCCACCCGCTACATAGCGTGAACCAATAACAACATCCCAGGTTTTTAAAAGCTCCAGCATTCGAACCAGATACTTGGGATGATGAGAAAAATCGGCGTCCATTTGAATAAAAGCTTCAAATCCCTTTTTCATTCCCCACTGAAATCCATTCACATACGCTGTGCCCAAACCCATTTTGTGCTGACGATGAAGTACATGTAAACGGGGATTCTCATGACTCAAGGTATCAGCTAAAGCGCCTGTACCATCAGGAGATCCATCATCTACAATTAAAACTTCTAAATTTTGAGGAGTGACAGAAAAAACAGCATCTGTCAGAGCTTTTAAATTCTCAATCTCATTATAAGTAGGAATAATAATTAATGCCCGCATGGTCACCACGCTCTCATTTTATAAAACTAGTCTACATAAGACAGATACAGCCGTCCTATCGAACAAAGTTAAGTATTTAAAATAACACATTTTTTCTCCTACCACTAGATCGCTCTAACAAAAAAAAGAGCCGACTTGGTGGCATACAAAATATTCGTGATTTCAAGTTCGTAAACACTAGACCTAACACTTTTGTGATTCAAGGCAACTTCATTTCGTAACAAAATTGAGTGAATGGTATAAATTACTCATGACTGAGAACACTCAAATTCAGATCAACCCAGAAAGTGCGTTCTTGGCAAATCATTAAAGGGCTTTTATGATTTGCCAAGAACCTGTACCATCAATAAAGGAGAAAACGCGGTCTATTTACGCACCTATGGTACATCAAAGAACTCGGCATTTAACCCCACTCATTAAAAAAAGCCTCGCCTTCAAAAGCATCGTTAGCATTTTTGGCCATCGCCAGGTGGGAAAAACAACCCTATTAGAAATGCTGGCAAGGCGCTATACAACGCTAGATCGAACCACTGCACTTAGCCAAGCTACTGAAAACCCTGCGGGTTTTCTCCAAGACTTAGCGGAAGATCATCCAGATACCCCCCTCGGACCTGTAGCAATCGACGAGTGCCAGCTATGCCCTGTACTTTTTCCAGAACTCAAGGAATGGGTAAGGGTTCATCCCAAACCCGGGATCTTTTTACTCTCCGGTTCGGTTCGATTTTCTTCTAGAAAAGCCATTCGGGAGTCATTGACCGGTAGAATTTTGACTTACGAACTTTTACCTTTTTCTATTGCTGAGCTTCATCAAAAGCCCATGAATCGGCTCGCTTTAGATCTTTTAACTGCGAATTTTCAAAGTTTTGATTTTAACCCGACTTTACTTAGGAACTCTGGCGAGGATTCTCAAGCCAAAAAATACTTAGAAACAGGAGGTCTTCCCGGCATTTGCTTTACCAGAAACGAGCGAGACCGCAAACAACTCTTTGAGTCGCAACTGAACCTCATCCTCGATCGAGATTTAAGACTCGTTTGTGACACCCAGCTTTCTTTCCTAAGACTCAGAGTTTTAGTGAGACTATTGGCAGAGAATCAAAACCGACCTCTCAATCTTGCAGAACTCGCCCGAAAGTCACGCATTTCAACTCCCACATTGACTAAAATCCTAACTGGGCTGGAGGCTATTTTTTTCATTCGTCAAATTCCTTGTGAGGGTTCAGAGAGTCGACCCACATACTTCCTAGAAGATCAGGGAGAAGCCACCTTCCTCAATGAAGGTGGATTTGATTCTATGTCTGACTTTGAACGCCTAGCCTATAGTCAATTAAGGATCCCTTTTTTTTATACACCTGGCCTTAATTTTGAATGTTTTCAATATCGGCAGCAAGGCGGCGCCTTAGTGCAACTGGCGTTTCGAGCGGCAGGACGTGTCATTGGTTTCCTCTGTTCCTTAGATGAAAAGCCCTCTCTAGGGTGTATCCGCAGCGGAATGTCTTTTAGGAAAACCTACCCAGGCGCTAAGGTGATTTACCTTCACCCCGGATCCCCTAAAAAATTCAGCGCCACAGTACTCAATGAGCATGAGGTATCCTTACCTATTGCAGCGTTTTTTTGATGTCCTCTCTTCGGTAAACGAAGGAGAGGGCATCAACGAATTGTAGATAGATTTCTTTAATTCCCTAAGGATTCACCCCAGCCTGCTGAGCAGCATGAAGTTGCTGAGGGATAACAGAAGCTTTGGAAAGCCCAGGTAAAGTATTCGTCTCTAAATAGATGGGACTCTCCTTTCGCAGGACAAGATCAGTTCGACTATAACCAAAACAGCCCAATGCTTGGTGGGCTTTCATTGCAATTTCTACAATAGCCTCTTGTTCCTCTTTTTGCAGAACAATTTCAGTATGACCCTGAAGACTGATTGAGTTGATGAATACTCCCCTGAATTGAATTCGCATGAGAAACTATTTGAAGTCCAAGGGATGACCCATTCGCAATGGGCTTTAACACTTACTTTCCGTGCTCTTGGAAAAACTCTTGGACATCATCCATTACCGTTTTGGCATGAATGTCGATGACAATTTGATGAGGTGATGTAAGAATCCCGAACTTCTTTACCGTTTCTTTAGCCCTTATTTTATCAAAACAAAGATGACTCGATTCGACTCAAATAAACCCTGAATAGCTCCGTCTTCTCCCTCAGGGCCATGCAATCCCAAAAATACAGTTTTATTCTGGAGCCATGAAAGGGATTCCCTGAGGGATTGAGCAAACGGTGCACGCACCGGTTGAAAAGGAATCTCAAAAGGCCTCTCGTGGATTAAAAGTTCTTTTTGATCCAGTCCTTAATCCTAAAAAGGAATGTCATCTTCAGTAAAAGACGGCTCCATAGAAAGATTGGAAGAGGAAGGTGACGTATGTGTAGCACCCATAGAAGGATCAGCCATTCCTGAATCACGCGAAGGCTTTTCACTAGAACCCGCTGCAGCTCCTGTACCTAAAAATTGCACGGTTTGAGCTTGAATCTCAGTTGTGCTCTTAGTCTGGCCATCTTTATCTTGCCATTGCCGGGTCTGAAGACGACCTTCTACATAGACTTGACGACCTTTGGTCAAATACTGACTGCAATTTTCGGCAGTCTTACCCCAAACGACAATGCGATGCCACTCAGTTTTATCTTGCTTTTGACCTGACTTATCTACCCAAGTCTCACTGGTTGCTATACTAAAATTCGCTACAGCAGCACCTGAGGGGGTATAGCGAACCTCTGGATTCTGCCCTAAACGGCCAACTAAAATTACTTTATTTACGGACATCCATTAGGATTAACGTTCTCTATAGATTCCTGTCAAGAAAGATTACTTTGCCTTGTAATAAATCTATTGAAAACTCCTATTTACCCGCTTCCATCCGAGCAGCGCGCATGTTGTAACTTCGAAACGAAGGGAAAAATATACCTAAAAAATAGAACCGAATGATCATCCATATGTAACTAACTTCATTTAATCGCGGGTCAATCTGATGAGCAATTTTTTCGTGTTGCTGTTTCAATTCACTCCAATGAAGAAGTGGCTTCATATGATGAGCGGTATGATAACCATTATTGAACATACAAAAATTCATCACTGGGCTTAAAATATTTCGCGAATGATTAAACTTAGATTCTTCATCACAGTGAATATGTTGGATATAATTAAAAACAAGAACTGCATTCAAACAAAACTGCTGAGGAATAAAAATATAGAGCAACGTTTTTTTCCAATTCAAGAAAAAAGCTATCCCTAAATAAGCAAAAATAAAAACAAACTGAGAAAGATAATAAACCGCCTTACCTCTCTGAGTAGACCAAAGTTTAATAACATAATCTTTATTTACCTTCTGCTGAATCCAACCACTCACGTGAGGATAGGACAAAAGAGTGAGAAGATTATTTTTTTCACTGACTACATAGGAAGGAGCAAAATCTCCTGCCCTATTATTATAAACATGATGATTTTGATTATGAGTGGCGATCCATGCAAATACGGGATAACCATAAAAAACCGTGAGCCAGTAATCATATGCTATGTTGAGAGGCTTCCAAGTAAAAATGCCTACATGAACATGGTTATGAACCAAAGAGCTAATACAAATTGCTACATAACAAGAAGCTAGAAATGGAATCCATTGAAATTCTGGTAAATTCCAGTTCCAAATCAAAAGACTTGTTGCTAAAGCCACAAAACACATTGTCTTCCAATCGGCTTTATTTTTTAACATATCAGCACCTTCCTTCAATCAACTTAGATCACTTATCTGCTCACGGCTAAAACTCTAAACTGTCATTTGACTCACAGAGGGCTGAGAACGGCTAGCACTAGGTGATCGGGATTCAAAAGATGAAACCCGCTCGCCCAAGCTATAACGTTGCCCAATCCATCGTGTGCGCTTAAATTGATCCAAATTTTTATTTAAGACAACTTGAAAACAACCTGCATTTCCTTGTTCTGCGATAAGAGTAGACCAGGCTAAAAAGAAATTCCATATTCGATACCAACGATCCCCATAAGCCTTCACTACTGCATCTCGATTGCTGACCCAATTGTCATGCCAACGCTTAATTGTCAAACTATAGTGAATAGTCACATTCTCCATACTATGAATTTCAAAATTTGTTTTTTCCATACGCTTCAACATAGCATGTCCGCAAAGACTCGCGTCAGCACCTGGAAAAACATGGCGATTCATAAATAGACCCCAGATCAAATCTTCAGGCTTCATAGCTCTCCGCAGTCCAGCCCACTGAAGTAGAAAAACCCCATCATCTTCTAATAATTCATAAACTTGATCATAAAATGACTGTAGATTTTTCATTCCAACGTGCTCAACCATTTCAAGACTTGAAATTTTCTTAAATTTCTTTTCAGGAATGTCTCTATAATCTAAACATAGAATGCGAGCTATATCAGACACACCATCTTGAGCAATTCTTTGATTGCCATATTCAGCTTGATTTTTAGAAAGCGTTACACCTGTAGCGTCTACTCCGTAGTGCTTTGCAGCATGACGAGCCAACGTTCCCCAGCCGCAGCCAATATCCAAAAAGGACTCGCCTTTTTGGAGCTGCAATTTTTGACATACTAAATTCAATTTATTATCTTGAGCTTGCTCAAGAGTCTCAGCTGGATTTTGAAAAAATGCAGAAGTGTAAACCATCCTTTCACCTAAAAACCAACCAAAAAAATCATTTCCGCGATCATAATGTTCACGAACAATTCTTTGATCTTGCTTTTTGGAGTGAATTGCTACTTCTGGAATAAAGTTGGTAACTGCCCACTTTAAATGACTTGAAGTCAACGAGAATTTAACAAAGTGATTTCTTTCAGCTAAAAACTCGCAGATATTTTTTTTAAAATCTAAATCTCCTGCAAAATAAGCCTCATAAAACGTTTCCATGGGGACTTTTCCCTTCATGAATCGTTTTTTCAGATTCTTATCATTGAATTCTAAATATTCATTTATTTTTGTCATTATTTTTTAAGTCTCCAGCCTAGGTTATTTTCAACGTAGGTATCATCGTACTTGTTCAAAATAAATCAAATACTAAACGTTCAAAAATCAATTTATCTAGTCAACTTTTAACACTTTAATACCTGACCTGTTAACTATCAGAGAAGTGGAGAATTTTTCCCGGTTTTACTGGGATAGGAAATTCCTCGATCAGCAAATTTTTTTTTCCAATGTGTCACTACTTCTTTTTTTGCCCAATTCTGATCAATGAGAAAAAGATAAGGA
>CAIYTD010000304.1 GCA_903928955.1 Oligoflexia bacterium
GCCCACTGATGACCAATAAAATCAAAGCCAGTTAAATTAATTCCAATAAAAAGAACTAAAATGAGACCAAAAAACGACTTCGATTTTTGTTCCTGAGCATAATGCAATATCCAAATTGCGAGAGGCATACTCAAAACAAAATATGGCTTCCAAACTAAATGTGAAGGCACAATCAGTAATCCAATCATCAGGGCAGTCCATTTGAAAGGGGAATGATTAGAACCAGCAACAATCCACCCTAAAATAATACCAATCACTCCCGAAGTCCAAAATAATGAAAGAAAACTAATCTGGACAGCAGAAAGACATCTTTGACCCAACAATATTGGCCCACCTTCTGACAAAACTGCCGTAGGATTCCCACTTAAATAATGATAAATAAGTGCTGAAAAGCTTTGATTATGGGATTCAAGTGGCAAGCCTCGTGCCATAATGGCCTCTCTCCAGTCTAGAAATAAACTCCATGTCCCAGCCCAGCCTTGACTGAACACTGGAATAAGAATTGAAATTAAAATCCCAAGAAATATTGCATATTTTTCGAATTTTAATTTCTTCTTAGAAATTCCAAATTGAATCGCCCAGGGCACTAAAAGTAAAGGAAGTGGATACAGCTTTGCAACAGCTGCAGTCGTCAAAAGAAGCCAGCGGAATGGATCCCAAAAAAAGCTATTTTTTTTCTCAAAATGTCCTAAAATTCCCCAAACACAAACTCCTAAAATAATAATATTTACTTGCCCATATTCAAAGTCAATCAAAAGAGGTCGGGCTACAAGTACAACTCCCCAAGCACTTATCCCAAAAGCAAGAAGGGTATTTTGAGATTGCCAAGGTTCACTGAATTTTTTAATAATCAGCCCTATAAAAAACACCTTAATGAGACACCAAATTGCCAACGCTAAATTCCTGGATAATAAGGCAAATGGAGATAGTAGCCACGCAAAGCCAGGGCTATATAAAAAACGATCTGGACTAACCCGATAGATTTGATCGCCCTGACCTAAAAGTACCCATTTCCAAGCCTGATAAAAAACAAAGAAATCGTTCGCACCTCTTAAGTATGCTCGAAAAATCCCCACAGAAATAAGAATCCCAACAATGAAAAGACCCGAAACTGAAAGCCATTTCCAAAAGCGAGTCATTTGACTATATCCTTAAACGCATTCTACCCAGAGAACTCGTTCCAGACGGCAAAAAAGAAAAGATAGGACTTTGATATTCTTCCTCTAACATCATGAGACACCGTTTCAGTTGAATTTCAGGCTGTGAGGGATCTGATGTGCCCATAAATCCGCCTAAAGAAGTAGAAGATTTCACTCGATGACAAGGAATTAAAATAGGTAAAGGATTTTTACGCAGCGCTTGGCCGACAGCTCGAGAAGCCATTGAATTACCCAGTTGACCTGCAACCCACCCGTAAGTACGTGTTTCTCCATGCGGAATAGATGCTATTTTATGATAAACTTCTTTTTGAAAACAGCTCCAACCTGCTTGATCGAGACGATCCCACGGAATTTGAGCGAGTGGCTCACCTGCATAAAAATAAGCGCGAATTTGATCCATCAGCTCAACAAAAGGAGAGGGTATTTCTACCTTTTGAAAATGAGCCAGTTTAGCCTCAGACCATTCAATACGACTCAAAAATCCATAGGAATTCCAACTGATCAGTATACTTCCGAAGCTAACTGGGAAATGGAGATTATTCAATTTGATTGATCCTCGCTCATTTTTAGCTTTAGGAAGTTTGGCATTCACCGTCTAGAATTTCAACAGACAAGATGCTATCTTAAGAGAAAGACATGCAAACCTGGCTTTCGCATCCAGCAATTTTGTTAAAAGAATGGATCATTGCACAAAGTGTCATTTTTGCCACTTTTCTCTGCGTAAAAATGACCCGCGCTATTTTACGACGTCTGCATCAGAATCGAAACTGGAGCATACTTCAAAGTCTTGCTCAACCCCTTTCCAATTTAATTTATATTTTTGGGATGAGACTCTTCGCGGATCTCGCCCCACTCACTCAAAAATTTGAGGCCTGGCTAAACGGAGGGATCTACATCCTCTCCATCATTCTTTTTCTAGATTTTATTCAAAAGCTTGCCCTAGCGGGAATTGAGTGGAGTACTTTAAAAACCAACAACACAGATCTGGTGGATCAAGGATTTGTGCCACTCCTGAGAAATACCATTACACTTTTTATTTTTTTCTCAGGCGGAATCATGATTTTAAAATATTTCAATTACGATGTCATGTCTCTGATCACGGCATTAGGAGTCAGCTCTTTAGCTGTCGGACTTGCTGCTAAAGAAACTCTATCCAATATGATATCGGGTTTTATTTTAATCATTGATCGCAATCTCCATCCTGGCGATCGAGTAAATCTAAACGGATCTATTGGTGACGTTCTAGGAATTGGATTAAGAAGCACTCAAATTCGAATGGGAAACGGAAATACCTTGATTGTTCCGAACTCTGAATTAGTAAATACAAAAATTCTCAATCTTTCTATCCCGAACCGTAAAACAACCTGCTCGCTTTACATACGAGTCCCTTATTCTTCCTCTTTCTCAAGAGTAAAAACGATTTGCATGTCCGTCATGGAACAAATTCAGCAAATCTCAACAGCACAACCCCCTACAGTCAACCTTATGAGTCTATCAGAAGGCCACCAACTCATCCAAATTGGATTTTGGATTTTCGAAATAAATGACTCAAATGCTGCGATTTCAGCATTTAACGAAAAGTTACTGGGGAAATTAAGCATGGAGAATATTCCTCTCTTGCCACCGTTCTTACAAAAACCACAAGAATGAGAGAGCTATCTCTCAACGCGCTGGCCTTACGGTCAAAAACACCTTTATTTCCGCTTGTTTATCACTTTCAACCCATGTAATGTGCTCATTATCGCAACCATCGATCAGTAGGAGTAATAGAGTGCCTCCCTATGTAGTACTTGCCCGAAAGTGGCGCCCAGCACAGTTCTCTGATATTGTTGGACAAAGCCATATTGTCCGAACTCTCATCAATTCAATCCACACTGAACGCATCCATCAAGCGTATCTTTTCACAGGTTCACGCGGAATCGGAAAAACTTCCATTGCAAGAATTTTTGCAAAGGTCATTCGCTGTGAATTTTTAAAAAAAGAAAACGAAACGCTCAGCTCTTGTGATGAATGCTCGAATTGCAAAGAAATTACTGCGGGCAACAGCGTAGATGTTATGGAAATCGACGGCGCTTCTAATAATGGAGTAGAAGCTATTCGAGAAATCCGAGAAAACGCCAAATACATGCCCTCTACTGGCTCCCGAAAAATTTACATACTGGACGAAGTCCATATGCTTACAACAGCTGCATTTAATGCTTTATTAAAAACTCTCGAAGAACCTCCATCTCATGTCATTTTTATATTTGCGACAACTGAGCCTCATAAAATTCCAGCTACCATTCTTTCTCGCTGCCAAAGATTTGATTACCGTCGTGTGACTGTAGGCCAAATCCAATCACGTCTCTTTGAAATCGCCGAAAAAGAAGGCATCCAACTAGAAGCAGGCTCCGCCTCTTTAATCGCTCGTTCAGCTGGCGGCAGCATGCGTGATGCTCTATCGCTTCTAGATCAAGTCATTGCATTTTCAGGCAGTCAAATTTCTCTTCCATCTGTGCGCGAAAGCATTGGATTAATTGAAGGACAAACTCTCATCGAAATTTTAAGTGCTGTTTTCAAAAAACTGCCTCTGAAAGCCCTTCAGTTTATTGAAGAATCCTATCAACAAGGCCATGATCTTCGCGTTTTAACTCGTAGCCTGATTGAATTTCTTCATGGAACATTACTTATTAAAATTGGCTCACCTCGTTCTGCCACCCTGGAACTATCTGAAGAAGAATGGAGAGAATTAGACTCTCTCTCTTCATTACGGTCTATTGAGGAAATGGAAATGATTTTTCAAGTTCTACATCAAGGTCTTGAATGGATCGCGCGGTCTCCTCAACCAAAAATAGTTCTCGATATTTTACTGATTAAATGTGCTACCGCAGATACATTAATTCATATTGATTCAATAAGCTCAAACACACCAGATACACCAACTTCCATGCCCGGTCTCCCTATGCTTCAACCGGCATTAACAGACTTAGTTCCAGAGGCGTCCATCAAAACTTGGGAAGGTTTTATTCAACAGGTTAGAAAATCGCGGCCTCTACTCGCCTCAATGCTAGAACATTCCAGTGGCACTGAATTCCCGAATATAAATGAAAACTCGCCCAACAAATCGATGGTAATCTACTTTTCTCCTCAAGAAAAATATTTTAGCGAACAGCTACAATCTCGTATCTATCAAGAGCAACTCAACCAACTTTCAAGAGATTACTTTGAAACCTCTATTCGAGTCCAGATCGAATTAAAAAATAGAGGAGAAAGCTTCGCGTCTAAAAAGGAGCGAGAAAAAAATGAGCGTATAGACTCCATTAAAGAAAAAGCAGAAAATCATCCCATTATTCTTGAAGCTAAATCCTTATTCGGAGGAGAATTAAGTCCAATCGATATTCAAGAGAAACACCATGCAAACATCTAAACACGATCCTGTCTCAAGACTTATATTTGAGCTCTCTAAGTTACCAGGAATTGGAGAGAAAACTGCTACACGCCTGTCTTATTTTATTCTCAAACAGAATGAATCCTTTGCAAAGTCTTTAGCTGAAGCTCTTCTCAATGCAAAACAAAAAATAAACCTTTGCATAGAATGTTTTTCTTTTACAGAAATAAATCCTTGTGAGATCTGCTCAAATGCAGAACGCGATCATCATACAGTTTGCATAGTGGAACGACCCGCCGATGTTTTTGCAATTGAGCAAGCAGGTATTTATCACGGTATTTATCATGTTCTTCATGGATTCCTTTCTCCTTTAGATGGTATTGGACCAGAAGAACTCAAAATAAGGGAGCTTTTGATGCGGCTAGGTAAAAAATCTGACTCCATTCATGAACTTATTTTAGCAACAAATCCCAGCGTAGAAGGAGAAGCAACAGCTCTCTACTTAGCGAAACTCATAAAACCCCTGAGCATTCGCTTAACTAAATTAGCCCATGGACTTTCTGTCGGAGGTTTGCTCGAATATACAGATAAGCAAACCATAGGCAAAGCCTTAGAAAACCGAATGGAGATGAGCTAGTGAGCTTCATCAACTATGCTAATAAAGAAATTAACTGTAAAATTATCTATTTTGGCCCAGGCCTTTGTGGAAAGACTACAAACATTCAGTATATTTACGAACATACTCAACAGGAAAATCGTGGGAAACTAGTTACTTTAAGTACAGAGAATGAACGAACACTATTTTTTGATTTTCTGCCACTCTCAATAGGGGATGTTCGAGGGTATAAAACTCGATTCCATCTTTATACCATTCCTGGGCAAACCTTTTACGAAGTTTCTCGCCAATTTATCCTCAAGGGAGTCGACGGAATAGTATTTGTTGCAGATAGCCAAGCTGAACGCATGGAAGCAAATATTGAAAGTTTCGAATCCTTAGAAAAAAGCTTAGAGAAGCAAGGTTATGATCTGAATAAACTTCCTCTCGTTCTTCAATATAATAAAAGAGACATGCAAGGAACTGTAACAATACGAGAATTAGAGGCAACATTTAATCCAACGCGTCACCCATTCTTTGAAGCAATAGCTAATCAAGGACAAGGTGTAATGGAAACACTTCAGTCCATTAGTCAATTAGTGATTTTTGAACTAAAAGGCGGAGAGTAAAATAATGCGATCAGGCAAACTACTACATAGATATTGAACAATCATAAAAAATTGACTTCGAGTCATTTTGACTCCACGGTAAACATTTGCCCCTCATCAAGGGAAATATTACACGGCTTGCTTCACCACTTCCCCACTTTCCGATTCATTTAGCACTGGCACATGACTCGCATTATGTAAATTCCAGGAGGATAGTTAGGCATGGAGGAAAAAAAAATGCACCGAAATGACCTTATCAAATTCAAAATTCTATTCGAAAAAGAAAGACGAACCCTACTTTATAGCCAGAAAATCATGAATGACAATTTTCACTCACAACAAGAAGACCTACCTGATTCTATAGACTTTATCGCTAGTGAACTAGAAACATCTATGAGACTAAGATTAAGAAATAGAGAACAAGAACGTCTCAATAAAATAGAGAAAGCACTTTTTAGAATTTCAAAGGGAATTTTTGGAAAATGTGAAAGCTGCGACCAAGAAATAGAAATGAATAGACTTTTAGCTAGACCTACCACGTCACATTGTATCCACTGTAAAGAAGCTCTAGAATACAAAGAATTACAAAACATTAATAGCAACAGATCAAAATTATTCGGAATAAAACTTCGGTTGGCTTAAAAAATTATTTAATCCAAAATGGGGGAGATCACTTTTAATCTCCCCCATTTATTTCATAGAGCCTAAGCTCTAATCTGGAACGTTTAAGGCTTTTAAAATATTCAGTCGTCCTCCACTAACCGTTTTATGAGAGAGATCAGTAAGTGGATCTACTGTTTTTAACAAAACATCCTTTATTTTTTGATAATTCCAAGTAGGATGCTTCGACCATAAAAGAGCTGCAGCGCCAGCCACATGTGGACAGGCCATAGAAGTTCCAGACAAAACCGCATACTTACTACCGGGCACAGTGCTATAGATGTTGGCACCAGGTGCAGCCAAATGAGTTGTCAATTTCCCGTAATTAGAGAATGCAGCCAAATGATCATTCTGATCTGTTGCAGCTACTACGATCAAATTATTATTTTTGAATGAAGCAGGATAAACTGGCATCGAACCATCATTATCACTTCCATCATTGCCAGCTGCAGCAACAAATAATACGTCTTTTGCTTTAGCCCGCTCAATTGCATCATAAAGGGCTTGATTGTCTTGATCAATCGCTCCGCCCCAGCTATTACTGAGAATCTTGGCACCATGAGAAATAGCATAATCTATAGCTCGAATAGCGTCGGCAGTCGTACCACTACCTTCACCTGACAGAAACTTAAGCGCCATCAAAGTGACCCGAGGAGAAACTCCAGAAACGCCAATCCCATTGTCTCCTACAGCACCTATTGTTCCAGCAGTATGTGTTCCATGCTTATTATCATCAAATGGTAAGCCATCATTATGAACAAAATCAAATCCAACAACATCATTCTTATCAGTGGGACTTGGATTTCTCCAAATATTAAAAGCTAGATCTTCGTGATTGTAATCAATCCCTGTATCAATATCTGCCACAATAACTTTAGAACCTCGAGACGGTAAGTTCCACGCTTCAATCGCTCCTATTTTACTTAACCCATAGGCCTTGCTCAAATCAGGATCCGCTACTAAAGGAAGAACTTCATCAGGGGGGCCCTTGAGTTCAGGGCGCTCTGAAGGTGTAGGACCGTCACTGACACAACCTGGTGGAAATGCGATTCCTCCCACCCAACAAGGCACCGATCCAGGACCTGGATTTTCGGGGCCTTCCAAATCATCTGCATCCCCAGAAACTGGGTAGACATGTAAAATATAGTTAGGTTGCACATAAGCTATTGAGCTATTTTTTTTTAATTGAATAATTGCATTCTCTACGCTCACATCTCCTTCCAGGATGAGATGCTCAAAACCCGTCATCATCCCAGAATAATGAAGAACTCTTTTTACGCCCACCGATGTGTATAAATTATTCACTTCTGAACGAGTTCGAAGCCGCCCCTCTTTATATTTCACTATTACTTCGCCAGGCTTAAATTCAGAAGCAAAAGCTCCACTACTAGCAGCAAACGCTAGAGATAAAAACATAGCCTTCCTGGATTTTAGCATTGTCACATCCCCCTTCTAGGTACTGATATTATCCGAACAAAACCCCACTACTTTGTTCTAACGATCAACTAGTAGTCTAGTTAACAGAAATCTTTTTGCAAATTTAACGCGCTTATTTCTTTTTCCGTAACCCTATTTTGTATTTTAGAAAAAAAAAGCTCCGAACATCTATCAAGATATTCGGAGCTTTTTAACCTAAAATACTTTCCTTCTACTTCATTTGCTAAATTTCTCGTTCTTGTTGACGCCTCATATAAGTCGGAATATCATATTCATCGTCCGTCAGATTAGTAATTCCCAAGCGTTGAGCAATTGCGCGTGCTCTAGCCAACTCTCCGCCTTCGGCTCCGATAGCAGTAGGTACAGTAGGAATCGCTGGAACTTGCGCTACTAATGAATCTTTCACTCCGCTAGATTCCTCTAAATCAGGAACTAATGGAGCTTTTTCAGGTGGATGAGCCGGAACAGAAATATGCACAGGTGGACTCTGCAAAGCCGACGACACCGACGGGATCACTGACTGCTTAGGTAGCGGTGAAACTGGATGCTGAATAATAGGAGCAGACTGAAAAAGCGAACCAGAACTTCCCAAGCCTGTTGCAATAACTGTCACTTTTACAAGATCTTTCATAGACTCATCGATAACTGTACCGAAAATAATTTCAGCGTCTTCGTGTGCTGCCTCCATAATGAGTGTAGTTGCTTCGTTCACTTCATGGATTTTTAGATTGGAACCACCTGTAATATTAATAATAATTCCAGTCGCACCTTCAATGGATATATCCTCTAGTAGTGGACTAGAAATCGCATTCGTAGCGGCTTCCACTGCTCGATGCTCACCTTCACCATAACCGATACCCATGAGTGCAAGGCCTTTATTTTGCATGATTGTCTTAACATCAGCAAAATCACTATTAATCAGCCCAGTATGATTAATAAGATCAGAAATTCCCTGAACTGCATTTAAAAGCACTTCATCTGCTTTTTTAAATGCATCTACCATTGAAAGTGTAGAACCAGAAATCGCCAAAAGTCTCTGGTTAGGTATCGTAATTAAAGAATCTACACTCTCTCTTAAACAGGTCATGCCATGTTCAGCATGACGCATTCTTTTCTTGCCCTCGAATAGAAACGGCTTTGTGACTACTCCGACTGTTAAGGCTCCTACTTCCTTAGCAATTTTAGAAAATACTGGAGCAGCACCAGTACCTGTACCACCACCCATACCTGCAGTAATGAATACCATATCTGCACCTGCCAAAATTTCTGAGATTTTGGCGTAATCCTCCAAAGCCGCCTTTCTGCCTATTTCTGGATTAGCCCCAGCTCCTAATCCTTTGGTCAGCTCCTGTCCAATCGCTACCTTAATAGGTGCCAAAGAAGCTTCTAGAGCTTGCATATCTGTATTGGCAGTTATAAATTGGACTCCTTCTAGTCCAGTACGAATCATTGTATTCACTGCATTACAACCACTTCCACCGACTCCTACTACTTTTATTTTTGCGCCTTGAGTTGCTAATTGATCAATGTCAAACATAATTTTTTAATATCCTTATTATTTAGAATAAATCTCTAATCCAATTCCTCATTGAACCACTTACTTTATCGTAAATATTTTTCTCCCGAATTGGAAATCGAGTTTTCTCCATATTCTTAGCCCCATATTTTAAAAGACCGATCCGATCTCCGACAAGGCGCGTTCGCTGGAAGCCGAGATCCAAAAGCTGGAGGCCGAGATCAAGAAGCTCGA
>CAIYTD010000305.1 GCA_903928955.1 Oligoflexia bacterium
AGTTATTTCGCTAGTTCTTGCGGAGGTCCTCCACTGGACATCATCAAGCAGTACATTAACCAGCAGCAGACGCCGCACTAAAGTCCGGACCCCTTATATCCCCGGCCTGAACCCCGAGGCTTTACGGGGCGTAAGGTAAAAACATGTTTTTTAAAGAAAGCTTAACCTGAGTAAATTTCATGTCATAAATGACTGTGCATGCCTTTTCGCTTTCTCTCGTAGAAAATTTTTAAAACTCCCTTCAATTCGTCATAAAATATTGCTAAAGCATTCTTGAATTTCGGTGCTTCAATTTGTCTAATATCGGGGGTTTATGTTTTCCAGCGCTTTTATTTTTTATATTTTAACTTTACCCTTTAATTCTGCATATGCCACGAATGATTGGTGTATAGAGAATTCAGAAAATCCCCCATGTAATGGAGCTCGAGGCAGATGTACTTGGAACTACAACAACACACCAGGAGGATTTGTTGCTGATAGTGCATTTGTAAAGACTTTCATATTTTTATTTGGTATCTATAAAATAAATAGACCTTATATAGGAAAATACGTACAAATTTGTGATTCAGCTAGTGTAAAATGGGATGCTCAGATCTCTGACCATGTTCGAGTTTACGGGAGTGCATTAGTTTCTGGAGATTCAACCATTCAAGGAAATGTTGAAATTTTTGATAATGCCGAGGTAACTGGAAATGCGCATATTTCTGGAAATGTTCGAATTTTTGGAAATTCAAAGATTTCCGGCAGTTCATTTCTCTCTGGTAATGTAGATGTATTTGGAGATGCAGTTATTTATGGTACTGCTAAAATTACTGGTAACAGAAAAATTTTTGGCTATGCGCGGATTGATAGAAACCCTCAAAAAAAGAATAACTTTATCCAAAATGGAATCAAAATAAGTTCTTTTATAAATATTGAACTTAACGAACTCTTTCAGTCGACACTTGAGAAATGTTTGATAGACCTCAAAATTAGAGTAAATGATGATGTTTGCTCTATTTGTCTTGAATCCTTAACTGGAATTGGTAGAAAAAATAAACTTATTTATACAAAATGTCATAATTTTTTCTGTAAATCCTGTTGGATTCAAGCGATTGATTCTAATTCTGCCTGTCCACTCTGCAGAAAGAACACTTCAGGAGAGGAAATGCTTGAAATAGAATGGGATCAAGAAGAGTAAAGTTCTTGCTCAATCTAGTCTGAACCAGGTATCATTCGATTATGAAAGCAGATCTAAGAATCAATAAAAACAAAGGCATCAAGCTCATATCCATTCTGCGAGCTCGTTGTCCTGCTTGTCATACGGGAAAGATCCTAGAAAAAGGGGTCTCGATTCGCGCCCGATGTCCTCATTGTGATTTAAATCTCCATCCGGAACCTGGATTCTATCTAGGAGCAATGGTTATTGGATTTTTTTTAACAGCTTTTCTTACGATTCCACCATTAATCGCCTTAAAAGCTTACAACGTGGATTTAGACATCCTGCTTGCATTTCCTTTTATAGAATTTTTTTTTATAGGAACTTTTCTTGTTTTTTACTGCAGGATTCTCTGGCTACACCTCGAGTATCAGCTGACTCGCAAGCTCAATAATTCATGATAAGATTGTTTTATTCAGCCAATCTAAAATTTTATGCCAGGCATAATGAGATGCCTAATGGTAGGAAGATCGTTCTTCACAGAAAAAACTATGATCCGCATCCGGATAAACTAATATTTTGTGATTATATTTCTTTTACTTAGAAAGTTCTAACCGAATTGCATCAATTTCTAACTCTGAAATAGATTCATCTTTTGCACCAAAAACACAAAAAACTGGCATATAAATTTGCGCTATTTCGGCGAAAAGAGCCTTTAAACCCAAACCAGGACATGAATGAACAATTCCAGCACGATAAAAAGAAAGTGCTGTTCCTATTTCAAATGGACAAGAGGCAAGAAACGCTGAAAAGCCTTTTTGAGAAAGTCGACGACAGACATTTTGAATATGAGAATTTACTCCGAATGCTTTTTGAATAACAATCACTGCACAACTTGCCTTTTCTTGTTTAGGCAAGGTCAGAAAAGCATTCATATTTCCATCTTGAGTATTGAGAGTGAGCTTCTTTTCTTTCATTGAGATTTGCCTTTATGATTCACAATCAAAAATTAAATTTCTATAAAATCCTACATGCTTCATCAAAGCTTAAGCGTGGAAGACGCAGTTGAAGTTTTGAGTGATCCCCGTAGCCAATGCTGCAGATAAAATTAGACTTCCACGTCGTTCCCGATAAAAAAAGTTCATTAATTTTTTCATTATTAAAACCAGAGATAGGTCCGCAATCGAGTCCCAATGCACGAACAGCAAGCATAAAATACGCTCCCTGAAGTGAGCTATTTCGAAATGCGGTAGCTTCGGCGAGCAAAAGATTAGATGTAAAATAGTCTTTGAAATTCGGTGCATGCGGAAAAAGTTTTGGAATGTGATCGAAAAATTTTTCATCCTGAGCAATAATAGCTGACACTGGAGCGGCTTTGATTTTTTCTATGTTGCCTTCAGCTACCGCTGTCAGTAGCTTCTCTTTTTGGGACCCATTCTTAATAAAGATAATGCGAGCTGGATTTGTATTCGCGCTAGTGGGTCCCCATTTCGCAAGTTCGTAAATTTGATACAGAGTTTGATTACTCACATCTTTTGATAACCAGGCATTATGGCTTCTGGCTTCTGTAAACAACTGCTTCATTGCTTCACTGGATAGAGGATTCATTTTATTCTCCTATTTTACGTTCTTTGGTGTTCGCAACTCTATCGGCATTGCTACAAGAAGTCGAGAAGTTAGGTGGTATAAAATAAGGTCAAACGAACAGGCTGGGTTGATTTAAAAAAGTCCATGCAACAATGCGGCTCTTCTTTTGCCCTTGAGACATCCGAATAGTTCTCACCTGCTTAGGACTCATTTTTTTCAAGGCGCGATAAATAAATTCTAAACGAGATTCCTTGGAAACCAAGGTTGTAAACCAAAAACATTTTGTTGAAATAAAAAAACTCTCTTGAATCATTCGCAGAATAAATGCCAATTCACCTCCTGCGCACCAAAGTTCAGAGCCTTGTCCGCCAAAATTTAAGACAGGCTTAAAATTTTTAGACTTGAGATGATTCCATTTTCGGTGAGTCCCTTCCTGAGCCTCTTGAAGAGAGGAATGAAAAGGAGGATTACAAATAGAAATATTAAATCTCTCTTCAGGACGTACAATCCCATTAAATATTCTAAAAGGAGAAATTTGTTGACGAAGCTCAATGGCTCCTTCTAAGCCATTGTTATTCTGTATAATTTGAGCTGCAGCTGCAAGAGCGACAGGATCAATATCAGATCCAACAAAGCTCCATCCATATTCCTTATAGCCAATCAGGGGATAAATACAGTTTGCACCTACACCTATATCGAGAACACGAATAGACTTGCCACGAGGAATCCCGCTCTTGCTACCAGAACCCACTAAATCTGCAACGGAATGAATGTAATCTGCTCTGCCTGGAATCGGAGGACAAAGATAATTAGAAGGAATATCCCAGACAGATATTCCATAAAAAAGATTTAATATCGCTCGGTTAAGCGTTTTTACAGCTTTAGAAGAAGCAAAATCTATAGATATTTCACCGTACGTATTTTTAACTATAAATTCACTCAACTCTGGACAAACAGCCTGGAGCTGTATGAAATCATAATGACCCTGATGGCGATTCCTGGGATGAAACCCGTTAGGTAGACGCATTTTTTTTTCCTGTTGACTCTCCATACTCATTCCTTGCAATCAGGTGCCAATTTTTCAAATTACATTCAAAATCCAAAATCTATGATACTATGCATCAAAAATGATACACACCCCATCGAAATAGCATCGATCCATTTAATAAGAGGTATGAATTCGTGAATTTGTTTACTGATTTTAACTTACTCCCTTCCCTTCAGGATACCCTCAAGGGAAAAAATCTCATACAGCCGACCGAAATTCAAAAACGAACCATTCCTGCGTTACTCGAAGAACGTTCTATTATAGGTGTCTCTGAAACAGGAAGTGGTAAAACTTTGGCATTCGTTTTGCCCATTCTACACCTCCTCAAAAATCTTGAAATCAAAGGATTACGTATTCAATTAGAAAGTTCTCCGCGTGCGTGCGTTATCGTTCCTACTCGAGAGCTAGGGGAACAAGTCACTCGGGTTTTTAAGCCCTTTACTCACACTACCCGATTGCGAGTGCGCAGCTTACTCGGAGGAACAACTTTAGAAATGGGCAGAAAAAACATTCAAGGCGCATTTGAAGTCCTTGTAGCAACTCCTGGACGTCTCGTTCAATTAATGAATAGAAGTCTCATCTATCTAAATGATGTTCGAATTTTAGTATTTGATGAAGCCGACCAGATGTTAGACCAGGGATTTTTACCTGATGCAACACAGATAGCAAAGGCCTGTCCACCTTCCCGTCAAATGGCTCTTTTCTCCGCTACTGTCAGTCCAGCTGTACAAGATCTGATGAACAAGCTCTTTTCTGGCGCTGAAATCATCAGAAGCAAGGGAAGTCATCACTTAGTGCCGACACTCACTACTCAAAATCTAACGGTCATCAACGGTAAACGCTTTCCCCTTTTAGAAACCTTACTCACTAAAACTATCACTGGGGGAACACTCATCTTTGCCAATACTCGCCAACAATGTGACCAGCTCGCTAGCGAACTCCTTAAAAAAGGCAAAGGGTGTGCGATTTATCGAGGAGAAATGGATAAACTAGAGCGCCGAGCAAATTTGAAAGCTTTCCGTGAAGGCAAAGTAAACCTCCTCATTTCGACCGATCTCGCTTCCAGAGGGCTCGATGTAGATCACGTCGGACGAGTCATCAACTACCATCTGCCTCAGCAAATGGAGAATTATATCCACCGTGTAGGACGAACAGCTCGAGCTGGACGGGAAGGCTTAGTCATTAACTTTGTGACAGAGCGAGATCAAGCGTGGGCAAGTGGGTTAAAAGCAATCCAAAGCAAAGAACGAAAAACCATCCGATGAAACACTCTCCCCTTTTTGTCGGGTCGTAAGCTATTCTCACGGTAGCACAAGATTTTTTATTTCCACGTAACCAAACAATGGCTTTTGTAAGTTTTAATACTCTCCAAAGGGAGTCAGACCTTTCTTCAAACAAAGGACCGCCCACTCCATGTTAGATCCCATTACGGCTTTAAACTTTTAAAAGGCAAAGCCTTTACTATAACGTTCTTTAAAAAAGAAATTCAGCTACAAACACAATCTAATCAATAACTTAATAACACTAAGAACCAAAAATAATCAACTATTCAATTTAAATAAATAAAT
>CAIYTD010000306.1 GCA_903928955.1 Oligoflexia bacterium
CAAAAATTAAATCCCCAAAACAACTCCAGAAAATAATATCCCTCAAAAAAAAACGAGTTGTTTTTACGAATGGCTGTTTTGATATCTTACACAAGGGACACGTCACCTATCTAGAAAAAGCAAAAAAACTGGGGAATGTTTTAATTGTAGCCCTCAATAGTGACACTTCCATTCAAAGGTTAAAAGGACCATCACGCCCCATTAATCTCTTAGAAGACCGACTAGAAGTCATAGCTGCTCTGGAATCTGTTGATTACGTAACCTGGTTCGAACAAGATACCCCCATTGAGCTGATCTACATTCTAAGACCCCAGATTTTAGTAAAAGGAGGGGACTGGGCTATCGATAAAATGGTTGGCTCAAAAGAAGTAGCCGAGTGGGGCGGAAAAGTGAGGTGCATCGAGTATGTGCAAGGCAAAAGCACAACGGCAACCATTAAAAAAGCAAAAATGAGCTTGAATCAGAAATAGAAGCTCAAGCTTTTCTTCTAGGCCGAAAAAGAGATTCAAAAAAAGGCACAAAGATTAAGCACAAACCAAAAGAAATACAAATAGGAAAAACTGGACCTGGTGGAATACTTGCAGCTCTAATAGTAGGAAAAGACTGCATAAAAAGATTCCAAATAAAAATCCAGCTAAAGATACCCCAAACTAGGCCCATAGGAATAAGTACTAATAAACGATTTGTCCCTGTAAAATGAGCATAAACAACACCTAAAAATAGTCCCAGTACTTCAAAGAGCACTCCCCCAGCAACCATACCGCCCCTATCCAGCCCAAATTCTGTCGCAGAAGGCCCTATCAGAATAGTGCCCAGCAATTTTAAAGGAAACCAAAACTCAAATCCATAGCGAGAGGCAATCCCACCCGCTACTAAAATGGCTACCGTTGAGGCAAAGAGACCCGCAATAGCTCCTGAAATCCATCGAATAGGGTCCCGGCGTAACCAAATTTCAACTAAATTTTGATCCATTTCCATTCTATAGCATCCTTGAATCACTCAGGAAATAGATAAATGAAAGTGTTAGAACTACATACAACTCTAGCGCTAGAGCGATTCTATTTTATTACAAGAAGAGAGTATGGGCCGTTTATTTCTGGTGATCGTTCGAGCTCTTTTTTGATCTCTACTCACCAACCAATCCTGAATGGGACCAAAAAAAATAATACTAAAACCAGTACTGAATAGTAGTGGCAACAAAAAGTAGACAAGCCGACCCACTTCGCGAAGAGGAGGGCAAAGGCTCAAGAGTAATCCAAAATAGACGCCTGCTAGAATCGACCATGAACCAAAAAATCCTTTTAACTTAAATCTTGCCATCCAAGCAGTACGTTCTATTTTCAAAGTCAACAACATGGCTACAAGTGCAGATCCATTTGATATAAGTACACTCAAAAGTATATCTGCAAAAGCCATATCAAAGATCTGTAGTCCCACAAAAAAGCTCATACTCATTCCAACTATTGCGTTGATCAAGGCAATTATCATGAGTCGTACATACAACTTTCTTGTATATAGTTCTATTGACTCTTTACGCAGGGTGATATAAATCCGGGCTCGTCTCAAATAAGAGGGGATTTTATGCAAATAAAAATTTTTCATTCCATTGGAAGTGTCATGCTCCTCTTTGGATCCATAGGTATGCACTCTGTTCAAGCAAATCTCCCTGAATTGAACCAGATTGGACGCCTGACTACCCATTTAAGTTCCGAAGAATTAACCCGTGAAAAGATGGATGCAAAAAATTATCCCTATTTCATGAAATTCATCAAAACCATAGATGTTTCAAACAGCATTTATCCAACCGACCCAAAAAATCAGCACTGGATTCAATCCACTCACTACTTCAAACCTACCCTTCAAATGTGGAATGGATTCTTGCAGGCAGCAGCAGCTGACCATTTAACTTGTTTGCGAGCTTTTGCAATTTTAGCACGTGAAGTCAAAAAAAACGGCATGGTAGTTTTTGGCCCTGGGTCATTATTCGAACTTGCAGTTCAAAAAAATAGAATTGATACAGGATTATCTATTCCGGCAAAAAATCTGGGAGGAGCAATTTGGTCTCCTGATCCAAACAACAGTGATCCCGAATTTATGGCTCATATCAAAATATTTTATACTGAGCCCTTCCTACATCAATTCCCTGATCAAGTCCTTCCCGCTAATTTAAAAATTGGATATGGGACTCCACAGACTTACTGGATGGATGATCTGCAATATACTCAGCCCTCAGTGGATGCAGACATTTACTACGGCCAACATTTAGGAGTAGGTTTTAGAAATATAAAAGGAATCGGAGGTCAAAAACGCGGTGTTTTAGGGTTCTTTCAAAAAATACTTTTTTTCTTACCGGATGCCATCGATTCTATGACAATTCATGAAGATCAAGGAGTCATGGTAACAGAGGCACTCATGAATACTGTAGTAAAAAACTTCGAGACAGATCCGATTTATTCAGTAAAAATTAAAGCAAACTAAGAATAATAAGGAGATCAATGAGTCTTGTTTTCGATTTTCATGTTCATGTATTTAATGATGCACTTAAGAAAATTATCCCCAGATCAATACTTTATGAAAGACTAAATGATTTTAGAAAGAAAGGGCGTACCTGGATAAAACCGCTTTCTAGCACTATCCACAAGCTCCAAACATCACTGAGATATTTGCCAGATACAGCACGAAATCAAATAGACCAACTGGCGGCGATTATCCCACTCCCTAGCCTTTTAGTTGAATCTACTCTTTCAGATCTGAAAGACGCAATGTGGGATGCAAATATTGACTATGCGATGGTCATTGCTCATCCGCCAATTATTTCTAATGAATTTATTTTAGAAATTTGCTCCAAAGAACCTCATTTGATACCAGCAGTTAATATTCCAAAAGGAACAATAAAACCTGGAAATATTCTGAAAAAATATGTCAAAAAAGGAGCAAAAGCACTCAAAATTCATCCGTCAGCTGATGGCGAAGGGAGTGATTCGCTCCGATATAGAGCACTCATAAGAACGGCTTCTGATTTGGGCTTACCTATTATTCTTCATACAGGATGCATGCATGCCCGCTTGATCCACAAAAGTCCATTACAAGCTCATGCTGAGCGGTTCATCACCTGGTATGAAAAATACCCAAAAACACAATTTATCTTAGCTCATATGAATTTTCATGAACCTCATGCTGCGATCGATCTTTGTGAGAAATTTCCTAATTTATGGGTCGATACCTCCTGGCAACCACCTGAAGTTATTGGGGAAGCAGTCCGCCGAATAGGAGCAGAACGGGTTCTATTTGGAACCGATTGGCCACTTTTAGGCAATAACATGGTGGTAGGCAGAAAAAGAATTCGGGATTGTTTAGATATAGGACTATTGAATGATCATCAAGCTCAGCTTATCCTGGGAGAGAATGCTATTCAACTTCTAGGATTGAGCAAGGATGCCTATTGAATTTACTAAAATTTCATCTTTCGTGCTAGAAAACCTTCCTCGCGATAAATCTGTTTTTTTCTTTCCTGTAGGTCCGCTAGAGGATCATGGACCTCATCTCCCACTAGGACTAGATTTACAAGAAGCCCATTTTTTATGCACTTTAACTGCGAAATATTTAGAGGAACAAACTCCAGGCTGGCACGGGATTATCATGCCACAAGCACCTCTTGGAATCGAAAGTAATACAACACGAATAGCAATTACGGTTCGTCCTCATGTCTTAAGAGATTGGCTGGTAGATGCAACCCAATCATTAGTTCGCTTAGGGTTTTCCCATTTTGTTTGTTATTCTGGGCATATCGGCCCGCGACAATTAACAGCCATTGAAGAAGCTGGACTGATCATTAGAAAACAAAACAGGAGAAAGCGCTGGAGATCAAAACTCATGGGCTTCAAAACACATTACCCGACCCTTATTTCAGCTCGATCCGCGTTTATTCCTTTAAAGGATGTCCTAAAATCTCCATTTTGGCCTGACCCGATAGAACATGGAGGGAAAAGAGATACCTCAGTTGCTTTGGCTCTAAACGAAAAGGAAGTAAAGCCCCTCTATAAAACATTATCAAATTTCCCCCAAAACTCCTCCCGTTGGATGAGAAATTTAAATCGCCGAAGAAATAGAATGACTGGATACTGGGGAAACCCTTCGGGTGCTGAAGCCGCTTTAGGGGAGCAAGAACTTCTCAAAATAATAACCCGCCTCTTCCCTAAACTCAAAGCCGTATGGGACGGAGCAAATCCAAACTCTATTTTCAGATCTTGGTATTCCATTTTGCCGCCCAATAAGAGTTTTTTTAAAGCCTGGATATTAGTGGCTTGCATTATTTGTTTAATGGCTACCTGGATACTTTTAAATAGCAGCTTGAATTTTATTTAACACTTACCTCTAGACTACCGCTGAGGGATTCTTAAATATAGTATATAAATTTATTTAATTAATAAATTAAAGCATAACGTCCTTGAAGCGGAAGCATCAAAAATGACGAAATGATTAAATAGAACCGACTATTTATCACCGACAGG
>CAIYTD010000307.1 GCA_903928955.1 Oligoflexia bacterium
CACTTACTGGAGCTACAACAAATATTGTAAGAGGAATAGATGTCATAAACAATCCCGCTTTTTGAGGAGAAAAACGTAGAACTTCCTCAAGAAAAAATGGCATTAAAACTGTAACAGAAGTAAATGAAACAAAAGTAAAAAATCCAGCAAGATTTGCAGTCCAAAAAGTCTTAATCCTCAACAGAGAAAGATCGAAAAGAGGATCTTTTACTTCCTTTTCAATGGATATAAATAAAATTCCTAAAATAACAAAAACAATACTCATCATCCATCTTGAAACTACAAATGATAAATCTCCAGAAATCGAAACTTGAGGAGGATCAAAAAAAAGGATAAATAAAACAAGCAAACAAGTCTGTAAAAAAGCCCCAATCCAGTCAAACTTAACAGTTGTTTTATTTGGAATATCTTTTTTTACAAAACGATGGACTAAAAAAAACCCTAAAAATCCGATAGGTATATTAATCAAAAAAACAGTTCTCCAGCCAAAGTGGGCAATCAGAAATCCTCCGATACTTGGACCAGACAACAATCCAAGACTTACCACCATAGCTAAAGTCCCAAGAGCCGCACCCCTTTCCTTAGTTGGAAAAGTGCTAGTAATAATAGCTGGACCATTGGCCATCAGTTGAGCAGCTCCAATCGCCTGAATCCCCCTAAATACAACTAACCAAGGCAAATAGGGAGAAAGTCCGCAAAGGCCTGACCCTAATACAAAAACCAGAAAGCCCAACTGAAAAACGCGTTTTCTACCTTTCTGATCCGACAAGCGACCAATAGGAAGGAGGAGACAAGTGATTACTAAAAGATAAATAATCACGACCCACTTGACTTGGTGAAGATTCGCATTCAGATCTTTTGTAAGAGTCGGCAACGCGATGTTGACGATACTGGAATCCAAAGTTGCCATGAAAGTGCCGCAAGCCACTGACGCAAGTATCCACCATTTTTTGCTCATCTTAAACCTACTCTAACAATTTGAGTTCTAGGGTTCAATCATTTCATGATACAGAACACTTCATGCAACCTCATGAACTTGATAAATTAGCTAACGAACTGAGAATATCAATTATTGACATGTTGACTACTGCCAAATCTGGGCACCCAGGTGGAAGCCTTTCTGCAATAGACATCATTACTGCTTTATTTTTCAATGAAATGCGAGGCTTGGATCCCAATCATTTAAACCCAGAGAGGGACCGATTTGTTCTTTCGAAAGGACATGCTGTACCCGCGCTTTACGCTGCTTTAGCTCAAAAAGGGTTTATACCCTTTCAAGAACTGAGTACCCTGCGCCAAACAGGTAGCCGACTTCAAGGACACCCAGACCGAGTGCGCTTGCCTATTGTAGAAGCCTCCACTGGCTCCTTAGGACAAGGCCTCTCTGTAGCCCAAGGACTCGCACTTGGAGTGAAAACTAGCCACCCAGCTACTCGAATCTATTGCCTTTTAGGTGATGGCGAAATTCAAGAAGGACAAATTTGGGAAGCTGCCCTCTCTGCACCTAAATTTAACCTCTCGAATCTCTGCGTTATTTTAGATTGTAATAATGCCCAGATCGACGGCCGGGTCGATCAAGTCATGCCCATCGAACCCATCCTGGATAAATGGAAAGCTTTCGGATGGCACGTTCTAGAAATCAATGGACACAATATGAAACAAATTTTAAGCGCCTTTCAGGAAGCGAGAGAACTTCACTCGAAGGGTAGTTCGAAGCCTGTATTCCTACTGGCTCGCACCATCAAGGGCAAAGGAGTGTCTTTTATGGAAAATAATATAGGATGGCACGGCGTAACGCCTAACAAAGAGGAAGCAGAAAGGGCGAAAGAAGAATTAAAAAAACAAGGAGGTTCCCATGGCTAAAGCAACCCGTCAGGCATTTGGAGAAGCATTAGTTCGATTAGGAGCAGTTCATCCCGAGATTGTCGTCTTAGATGCTGACCTATCGAAATCGACCAAATCCGAAATATTCGCAAAAAAATTTCCTACCCGCTTTTATGAGATGGGAATTGCTGAAGCCAATATGATTGGTACTGCCGCAGGTCTTTCGTTTACTGGAAAACTACCTTTTGTTTGTAGTTTTGGATGCTTCTTAACGGGCAGATATGATACGATTCGATTGAGTGTCGCTTACTCTGCTGCAAATGTGCGCCTTATTGGAACCCATGCTGGCGTGGGTATTGGTGACGATGGACATAGCCAGATGGGGCTTGAAGATATTTCTCTGATGAGAGCACTACCCACTATGGGCGTATTTCAACCCATGGACGCTCATGAAACTGAACTCATCATGGACTACCTCGTTAAAGAGTGGAAAGGACCGGCCTATCTGAGACTCACCCGCCAAAACCTACCTGACCTTTACCCTCAAGGTCAGATTTTTAAGCCCGGCAAACTCATGCAGATAAAAAATCCTACTTCTGGACGATCTCCCCAAGTTCTATGTATTGCTACAGGTGCTTCAGTTGCTGAAGCTGTGATCGCTTCAGATCGCCTCATGGAAAAGGGAATTCCAATGGCTGTCTGGAATGCGCATTGTCTAAAACCTTTCGATGAAGAAGGTGTATTAGGGATTTGTGGTCAATCTCCATTAATCATCACTGTAGAAGATCACACAGTGATCGGGGGATTAGGAACTTGCGTTGCTGAAGCTTTAGCAAAAACATGCAATCACCCCAGACTGGTCCGCCTTGGTATTCAAGATATTTTTGGAGAAAGTGGAGACCCACTAGAGCTCTATGATCAATTTGGTATTTCTTCTGGAGCAATCGCTGAACGAGTAGCCACAGAACTTAAAAAAGAAAAGATGAATTATTTATAACCGCATGATCCATGGTCTCTGCTCTCAAAAACTTAGTGACTTTCAGAAAACTTATCTCTTTTTATTTATTTCAAATGGAATTTGAAATTGAATTCCTGCTTCCATTCTCTTTTCTAATAACTGAGATTCCTCTGATCCAATGGTAACAAAAAGTTGCCTCATTTCATCCCATTCCTCTAAGAATGCATCACCTATATTATAGAACCATGCATGAAGGCGTACTTCACCTTTTTTTATTTTATCTTTAATAATTGGATATGTTTTTAGATTTTCAATTTGAAGAACTGCATTAATTTCTCCGGCCTGCTCAGGCGTTGCCCCATGTGGTAAATGCTGCCTGACGCCTCGGGCAACTTGTAACCAGCTGACAACACTAGGGTATAAAGATTTATTTTTTTCAGAA
>CAIYTD010000308.1 GCA_903928955.1 Oligoflexia bacterium
AAAGAAAAATTTAATGAGGATTCCTCTAGAAGGAAATACCATTCCTCATGAAGTGATGGGTCGTTTTGGAGCGAGCCAGGTGTTAATGAAGCCTGCTCCTGAGGGAACTGGAATTATTGCAAGTTCTTCTGTTCGTGCAATTTTAGAAGTTGCAGGAGTACAGAATATACTGACTAAATCGATTCGGAGAGATAATCCACATAATGTAGTTCGAGCTACACTGGAAGGCTTAAGAAGTTTGCGTAATTTTGCTGACATTGCAAAAGCCCGGGGAAAATCTCTTGGAGAGATTTTGTAGATTTCCTGATTCTAGCGAAGGAGTAGAGTATGATGGTGGCCACGAAAAAAACAATTACTATCCGTCTTAAAAAGGGAACAATCGCTTGTCCCCCTAAACAGCGGGCAACGATTAATGGTTTAGGTTTGAAAAGAAGAGAGCAAGTGCGTACCCTTGAAAATACTCCTTCTGTGAGAGGAATGATTAAAAAGGTTCTTCATCTAGTTGAGGTCGTGGCAGAAACCCGTTAAGGGAAGCCTCGGGAGACAGAGAAAAAATATGTTAAAATTAAATACAATTAGAGCTCATATAGGAGCAACTCACAAAAAGAAGCGTTTAGGCCGTGGTTCCGGATCAGGTCATGGACCAACCGCAGGTAAAGGGGATAAGGGTCAATTGGCTCGATCTGGAGGAAGTGTTAGACCCGGTTTCGAAGGTGGCCAAATGCCGCTTTATAGACGGGTTCCTAAACGAGGGTTTAAGAATTTTGCTCGTCGTTCTATAGCTGTCTTGAATCTTTTTGATCTTGAAAAATTGGATCAGGAGCGTTTTAAAGAAATTTCACTGGATATTTTGACTGAAGCAAATGAAGTTAAGGGTCGGTATGATCGGCTGACTATTTTGGGAACAGGAGAGCTCACTCGAGCACTTCATGTAAAAGCTCATAAAATTAGTCCTTCTGCTCAAGAAAAAATTGTCCGTGCAGGTGGAAAAATAGAACTCATTCCTATTCCTGGCCGAGCCAAAGGAAAACCAAAGGCAGCGCAAACATCCTAATGATGTTCAGTCAGGGACTTCAGGGCTTGGGGAAACATTAGTAAAGGAATAACATGTCTGGTGCCGATGGTCTGGTTAAGATTCCGGAGTTGCGTAAGCGAATTCTATTCACCTTAATTATGCTTGCAGTTTATCGCATCGGCGTACATATTCCTACTCCAGGAGTAGATAGTGCGGCCCTTCAGCAAGTATTTGCTAACATGAAGGGTACTATTTTCAGTTGGTTTAATTTGTTTAGCGGGGGTGCGCTGGAGCGGTTTAGTATCTTCGCCTTGGGGGTAATGCCTTATATTAGCAGCTCGATTATTTTTCAGCTCCTCACAGTTGTTTGGCCTTATTTACATGATCTACAAAAAGAAGGAGATCAGGGCCGTAAAAAAATTACTCAATATACTCGATACGGTACAGTTTTGCTTTGTCTGATTCAGGGTTACGGAATTGCTACAGGACTAGAACATTATAGTAGTCCATCTGTTGTTTTGCATCCTGGCATGGCATTTCGGATGTTGACGACCTGCACTCTCACTGCAGGAACAGTTTTTCTGATGTGGTTAGGGGAGCAAGTTTCAGAGAGGGGTATTGGAAACGGTATTTCACTTGTGATTTATGCTGGTATTGCTGCAAGAATTCCTCAGGGAATTGGTTCGACCCTGAGCCTTTATCGGTCAGGAGAGCTGAGTTTTTTTAAAATACTTCTTATTCTTGCTGTGATTGTAGGTACTTTCTATTGTATTATTTTTGTAGAACGAGGCGCACGCCGTATTCCTATCCAATATGCAAAGAGAATTGTGGGTAGAAAAGTCTATGGTGGTCAAAATAGTAACTTACCTCTCAAGGTAAATACTTCTGGAGTGATCCCACCTATTTTCGCTTCTTCACTGATTATGTTTCCCGCTACAGTATCGACTTTTTTTCCTTCGGAGAAGGTTCAGAGATTTACGTCTCTACTGCAGCCTGGAAGTATGATTTACAATATTCTTTTTGTCGGGTTGATCGTATTTTTCTGTTATTTTTATACTGCAGTTACTTTTAAAACAGATGATGTTGCAGATAACTTGAAAAAGTATGGCGGTTTTATTCCCGGGATTCGGCCGGGGCCACCTACTTCACAGTATATCGACTACGTTCTTTCTAGGATTACCCTGGGAGGTGCTGTTTATATCTCTGCTATTTGCGTTTTGCCGACTTTTTTTACTCAAACGATGAAGGTTCCCTTTTACTTCGGCGGTACGAGTGTTCTCATTTTAGTGGGCGTCGCATTAGATACTGTTGCTCAAATTGAAACATTTTTACTGACTCGGAACTATGATGGTTTTATGAAGCACACTCGGTTGAAAGGTCGCGCGGCCTACTCATGATTGTTGTGCTATTCGGTCCACCCGGGTCTGGAAAAGGAACGCAGGCTAAGAAGCTTTGGTCTGAGAAGCAGATCCACCATTTGTCTACAGGAGATATGTTAAGATCCGCTATTCAAAATGGCACTCCCCTGGGTCAAGCAGCAAAGTCTTTCATGGATCAAGGGAGCTTGGTTCCAGATGATGTTGTCATCGATTTGATTGCAGAAAAAACGGATTCGGGGATTTGTAAAGATGGATTCGTTCTAGATGGATTTCCGAGAAATATTTTGCAGGCACATGCTTTGGATCTCATGCTGAAAAAAAGGGGTCGGAGCGTAGATCGAGCTGTATTATTTGAGGTGCCTGACGAGGATCTCATTCGGCGTCTTTCTGGACGGAGAACGTGTGTGAGTTGCGGAGCTATGTTTCATTTGGATCACGTCCCTTCAAAATCAGCGAGTGCTTGCGATCAATGTGGAAAGGCACTCATCCAAAGAGAAGATGATCGTGCTGATGTGATTCAAAAGCGCTTAGCCATTTACCACCAACAAACAGAGCCCCTCGTGGCGTTTTATCGTCAGCAGGATAAGCTTCGTAGCTTAGATGCGAGGAAATCTCCTGAAGAAGTGGCAGTTGCACTTTCAGAAGCCCTTTGTACGGGTAAGAAATAAGGACTATGATTTCGATTAAATCAGAACAAGAATTAAATCAAATGCGAAAAGCGGGTGCAATTGTTGCACAAATTCTTTCAGAAATGATTGAAAAAGTTCAGCCGGGGATTTCTACTGCTGAATTAGATCGGTTTGCTGAGGCAAGATGTAAAGACTTTAAAGTTTTACCTGCTTTTAAGGGGTACCATGGCTTTCCTGCTACCGTTTGCATTTCGATCAATGATGAAGTCGTACATGGTATTCCTTCCCATAAGCGCATTCTTAGGGAAGGAGATATTGTTGGACTCGATTTCGGGGTCAGTTCGGATGGCTGGTTTGGTGATTCCGCTCGAACGGTAGGAGTAGGAAAAATTTCTAAAGAGGCACAAAAGCTTTTAGAGGTGACCCAAGAAAGTCTTCAGAGAGGCATTTTGCAGTGCCGAGAAGGCAATCGAGTTTTTGATATTGGGCATGCTGTGCAGAATTATGTTGAAGGATTCGGTTATGGCGTGGTAAGGGAATTCGTTGGGCATGGAATAGGTAGAGCCCTTCATGAAGAACCTCAAGTTCCAAATTATGGACCTAAAGGTAAGGGGCTAGTATTGAAAGTGGGAATGGTATTAGCAATAGAGCCCATGATCAATGCTGGAGGCCAAGAAGTGAAAGTTCTGAAAGACGGATGGACAGCAGTGACAGTAGATCATTCTCTGTCTGCTCATTTTGAGCACACTGTTGCAATTACTCCGAATGGTCCAGAAATTTTGACGGTCATTTAGGGGGGTGATTTTGAATCACATCTCTGGTATGGTCCCAATAAATTCTGTGAGTTGAAGAAGTTTTAAAGTGATGGAGAATGGGTATGAAAGTTCGTGCGTCAGTGAAGAAAATTTGTGACAAGTGCAAGACAATTCGCCGCAAAGGTGTGGTTCGGGTGATTTGTGAAAATCCTCGCCATAAACAAAGGCAAGGTTAAGTTTTTAACTCTAGGAAGTTGAAAGGAAGGTAGCAACGTGGCTCGAATCGCAGGAGTCGATCTCCCCCGCAATAAGCGGATGGAAGTAGCGCTCACTTATATTTTTGGGATTGGTCGCCCGATGTCTCGGCATATTCTTGCTGAGGCTAGTATCGACTTGAATAAAAAGTCTGATACTTTGACTGAAGCCGAAGTAGCTCGAATTCGTGAGATCATAGATCGATCTCAACGTGTAGAAGGTGATCTTCGTCGTGAAGTGAGTTTGAATATTAAACGGTTAGTTGATCTGGGTTGCTATCGTGGAGTCCGGCATCGGAAGGGGCTTCCTGTCAGAGGACAAAGAACTCATTCAAACGCTCGGACTAGAAAAGGACCTGCAGTAGCAATTGCAGGGAAAAAGTCCGTGAAAGCCATGAAGTAAGAGTAGGGATGTATGTCTGAACAAAAAGTGGAAGTTTCTAAAGCAGAGACTAAAAAAGAAGGCGGGTCACCTTCAGTTGTGACCACCAGTGCTGACTCAGTTGTAAAGAAGGGAAAGAAAGGGAAAAAAAATATTTCTTCAGGAAATGTTTATATACTTTCTTCCTTTAATAACACTATTGTTACCATTACGGATGCAATGGGAAATGCGATTTGCTGGTCCAGCGCGGGCGGAAAAGGTTTTCGAGGTTCTCGAAAAAATACCCCTTTCGCAGCTCAGGTGGCTGCAGAGGATGCTGGTAGAAAAGCAGTTGAGAACGGAATGCGTTCTGTTCAAGTTTTTGTGAGTGGTCCTGGTGCTGGGCGTGAGTCTGCACTCCGGGCTTTGGCGTCTGTAGGTTTGCGTGTCAGTTTTATTGAGGATGTAACACCTATTCCTCACAATGGCTGCCGTCCACCGAAGCGAAGAAGGGTGTAGGTTATGGCTCGTTGTATTGGTTCAGTTTGCCGGCTTTGTCGGCGTGAAAATCAAAAGCTCTTCTTAAAGGGAGATCGTTGTTATAGTGACAAATGTGCGTTTGATCGGCGCGGTTACCCTCCAGGTCAGCACGGTCAAGGGCGTATTAAATTTTCCGAATATGGTTTGCAGCTTCGTGAAAAGCAAAAAATAAAACGGATTTATGGGCTCTTAGAGAATCAGTTTCGAAATTTGTTTGAAAAAGCAGATCGTATGAAGGGCGTAACAGGGTCAAATCTGTTGTCGATGTTAGAGCGCCGTTTAGATAATGTTGCTTATCGATCTGGTTTTGCTAATTCACGTTCAGAAGCAAGGCATCTCGTTCGTCACGGGCATTTTTCTGTAAATGGGAAAAAAGTCAATATTCCTTCTTTTCTTGTGGATAAGGGCGATCTGCTCGAAGTGCGTGAGAAGAGTAAAAGTGTTGCGCGTATTGGTGGAGCACTGGAAGCTGTGAAGAGACGTGAGATTCCTCAGTGGCTTGAGTTAGATGCTGCTGGAATGAAATCGCGTGTGCGAGACCTTCCCGTTCGTGATGATGTTACAGCTCCGATGACCGAACGTTTAGTCATTGAGCTCTATTCTAAGTAAACTTGAATATTCCCCGCATGGTTGTATCGCATGAGCGGACAGCGAGGGGATGACAGGAGCATTTGATGTTAGAAAAAAATTGGCGTGATCTCATCAAGCCTAAGGCTTTAGATGTAGATAAAGAGTCTCTCAGTACTTCCTATGGAAAGTTTATCGCAAAGCCACTCGAGCGTGGTTTTGGGTTAACATTGGGCAATTCGTTGAGGCGTGTATTGCTTTCCTCTCTTCAAGGTGCTGCTGTGACAGCAGTTAAGATTGAGGGAATTGTTCATGAGTTCACCACGATCCCCGATGTGAAGGAAGATATTGCTGAGATTATTTTAAATCTTAAGGAAGTTCGTTTTAGACTGCATGGTGCTGAAACCGCTACTGTCCTTATTGATCAGTCTGGCGCTTGTGAAGTGAAGGCTTCCGATGTGATTATTTCTGAGCAGGTTCAGGTTTTGAATCCTGACCAAGTGATTGCCACATTGGGTAAAGGTGCTCACCTCCGTGCTGAGATCCAAATTGCAAGAGGCCGTGGTTACCGTCCCGCTGAAGCAAATAAATCGGATGAAATGCCTGTGGGCTGGATTCCTGTAGATAGTTTTTTTTCGCCGATTCGTCGTGTGAACTATACAGTGACTCAGAGTCGTGTAGGTCAGCGAACAGATTACGATAAGTTAACATTTGAAGTTTGGACAGATGGCTCGGTTCAACCTGAAGACGCTGTGTCTTTGGGGTCAAAGATATTGAAGGATCAGCTTTCTGTATTTCTCAATTTTGAAGAGGAACCTGAGCCCATCGCTCAAGCGAAGGAAGAGGGAAGTTCTCAGTTTAATCCCAACCTTTATCGTTCCGTAGAAGAGCTTGAATTGTCTGTGCGTTCTGCAAATTGTTTACAAAATGCAAATATTAAATACATCTATGAGTTAGTTCAGAAAACTGAATCAGAAATGTTAAAGACAAAAAACTTTGGAAGAAAGTCTTTGAATGAAATTAAAGACATTTTAGGCGAAATGGGTCTCAGTCTGGGCATGAAGCTAGACGGTTTTATTGCTCCCAGTCAGCCTCCTAAGCCAGCTGATTCTGAGGCAGACGAAACCCGAGCGATCCATGATCGTAAAAAGGTTGAAGAGTTTGACGCAGTCATTGGTGATGTAGAGGACGAATAGAAGTAGTCATTTGAGGAGTTATTATGAAACACAATGTAGATGGCCGAAAATTTGGTCGGAATACATCTCACCGTGTAGCGATGTTTCGAAACATGGCAAATGCGGTGATTGAAAAAGAGCAGATTGTTACTACTGTTCAAAAAGCGAAAGAAATTCGTCGTGTGGTAGATCGTTTAGTTACTTTGGGAAAGAGTGGCTTACCTGCATCTCGTCGCTTGGCTTTTAATCGAACGCGAAGCAATGAGATTGTAACAAAGCTGTTTTCCACTTTGGCTGACCGCTATAAGGAGCGCGCAGGGGGTTATACGCGTGTTCTAAAAATGGCTGATCGGCGTTGGGGAGATGCTGCTGAAATGGCTATCTTAGAGCTAGTAGACCATCCCGTGATCGATCGAAAGCGTAAGCCACGAACAGAAGTAGAGGGAGAGAAAAAAGCGGGCGATTTAGAAGCGGCTGCAAAAGATCCTTTTGGTCGTTTTAGAAAGCTTTTCAATCCTAAATCAAAAGTGAAGGGTGGCGGCCATGGTTCTCTCGCTGCAGCACCTAAGGGTGGAGCGGGGAGAAAAACTCCTGCTAGTAGCGGTAGCAGTAAGTCAGGAAGTAGTAGTTAGCCTGAGAAGTTAAAAAAATTGTTTCTTGAAAAACGCCTCAATAGAAATATTGGGGCGTTTTTTATTTTATCACGAAATAAAATGAAAACCCCTATCAAGAAGTTTTTGAGGGTAAAGGATAATATTATCAATAAGTCTTGTTTGTCCTAAATAAACAGCAGCAGCAATGATTCCTGGAGCAGGATTTTGAAGCGGGGAGACGAAGGATTTAAATTCAGGTAAAGAGAGGCATTCCAGATATTCTATTTTAAATCCATATTTTTTGAGAAGTTGGAGAGATTCTTCTAGCAGTGGATCAATTGGATGCAGGCAGGGCTGTTCTTCTATTTTTTTTTGGATAGTAAGAAGTGCCTGGTAGAGTTGAGGCGCTTTTTCTCTCTCTTCTGGAGATAAGTAAATGTTGCGTGAACTTCTTGCTAATCCATCTTTCTCTCGGAGTGTGGGTACTCCTTCGATTCTCACGTCGAGATGAAGATCTCGAACCATTCTATCGATGATAAAAAATTGCTGAGCATCTTTCAGGCCAAAAAGAGCAATTTGGGGTTGGATCAGTTGAAAAAGTTTGAGGACAATAGTAGCTACCCCTCGAAAGTGCCCAGGTCTATATTGTCCGCAAAGGGGCTGGCTGATCGAGGTTTCTTCAGCAAAGGTACTGAAGTTTGGAGGATAGAGCTCAGTGGAGGTTGGAGCAAAAATGAGATCTACTTCCGCTTGTTTTGCAGTTTCAAAGTCTTTCTCAAAATTTCTGGGATATTTTGAAAGATCTTCATGAGGCCTAAATTGAGCTGGATTGACGAAGATGGACAATATAGAAAAATCACAACGCGAGCGAATTTTTTTCAGCAGAGTTTCATGACCTGCGTGGAGTGCTCCCATAGTCGGTACAAAACCCACAAGACCTGTTTTTGATCTTCTCCACTGTTTCATTTCAGCAACAGAGGTGATAACTTCCGGAAAGCTACGCATGGGTAGTCCTTTTTTCGATAAAAGAGAGGAGGATTCTTGCAAGCGCCGGCTTGGGCGTTATTTCGAGAGGAATAGGGGGATGTTCGTTTGTGAGCCACCACCCTGCATTGAAGGGGCTCTCGAAGCCATGACTCTTTTTAGAGATGTCATTTACGAAAATTGCGTCACATTTTTTTTCGCGGAGTTTTTGAAGGCCATTTTCGACAGGCTGATCGGTTTCTGCTGCAAATCCAACTATAAATGGATGAGTACCCTTTCTTTCTGAAAAGGTGGAAAGGATGTCTTGATTTTTTTCGAACTCAAGATGAGGCGCTTCCCTATTTTTTTTGAGCTTGGTCTGGGATGGATTTTTGATATTCCAATCCAAGACCGCTGCGGTTGAGATAAAAACATGGGAGTCAGTCCCAACTTGGAACACCGCGCTAGCCATTTCTTCAGCAGTTTCGATATCCACTCGCTCTATTTCAGGAGGAAGTTCCACATCGGTTGGCCCACAAATCGCTTTTACAGAGTATCCAGCTTGAGATGCAGCCCAACAAAGGGAAGCACCCATGAGTCCACTAGATCGATTGGTGAGATATCGAACTGGGTCTATTTTACTGCGAGTGGGCCCCAGAGTAATGAGAAACAATTCCTTTTTTCGAGGTGCATGAAAACAGGAAGCTACTTCTAAAATAATTTTGTCAGGTTCGAGCATGCGTCCCAGTCCTTCTTCACCACAAGCACTCATTCCGTTTGCTGGACCCAGTAGGGTCACTCCTCTGGATTGAAGGAGGAGGATATTTTGTTGGACAGCTGGATGTTGAAACATGCTGGGATTCATTGCCGGTGCAATGAGCAGAGGTCCATTAAAAGCTAAAATTTCAGTAGAGAGAAGGTCGTCAGCCATGCCATGCGCGGCTTTAGCAATGAAATGAGCTGTAGCAGGGGCGACCAGGATGAGGTCTGCCCAGCGGGCGGTATCGATATGGTGTGTGCCCGTTTGCAGAGGAGACTGGGTGTTCCAGATATGGCTTAAGACGGGATAGCCAGACAGCGTTTCGAGAGTCGCTGGAGTAACAAAATTTTCTGCTCCCTGGGTAAGAACCACGCGGACCATCGCTCCACATTCGCGTAGAGTGCGAACGAGATCGCACGCTTTAAAAGCTGCAATACTTCCAGTAATTCCTATTAAAATTTTTTTATCTTTGAGTACGAATTTGAGATTATCTCTTACGAATGGTTTCATGTAAATATGCGATACCTTTAAGGGTGATGTCGGCATCAAAAAGGGTGAGTTCTTGGGCTATGCCTTTCATTAAGTGGCTGATTCCTCCTGTCGCAATGACGGGGAGATCATTTTGTCCTAATTCCAATTTAAAGCGGCGTATCATTCCATCAATCATAGATGCATATCCAAGAATCATTCCGCTTTTGAGGGCCTCTTGAGTGTTATTTCCAATGGCACGTTGAGGAGGTGTCAGGTCTATAGTAAAAAGCTGTGCCGTATTTTTTGCCAGGGCTTCCATAGCCATTTCAATTCCAGGAATAATAGCGCCTCCTAAGTATTCAGCTCGGCCGTGGGCACCTTTTGAAATTCCACATAGTGTGGTTGCAGTTCCCGAGTCCACTACAATCGCTGGAAAACCATACTCACGGACGACCGTTTCGGCATTCACTAAGCGATCTGCACCGACTTGATCCGGAGGATTTGCCACTATGTCAAAAGAGAAGGGCCATGAATGATCGATAATAGAGAGCTTTTTGTTCTGAAAGGCGGAACGTAAAATTCGGGTCAGTTGAGGAACAACCGATGAAACAATAATCTCCTGAATCAATTCGAATCGGATTCCAGAACTAGATAGCACCAAATCGAGCTTAGATTTAAATTCATCTGCTGTGCAAAAGGGGCGAGTGGAGAGTCGCCAGGTTTGCTTCAGCTGGCAATCTAAAAAATAGCCCACTACAATTTGAGTATTTCCAACATCAAGGGCTAGCAACAATTTCGCCTCGGGTTTCTAGTGGTCCAGTTTCTGGTGCTTGACGCGTGCGTTCAATATAATCTAGGATTGCTTGCCTAAAAGGTTCTTTCAGCGAAGTGATCGGGTGAACAAATTTGGGGATGCGTTCTATGCTGAGGCCCACTAAATCCTGAGTCACTAACACTTGGCCATCACAGTTTGGACTTGCTCCAATCCCAAAGGTCGGAATTTCTATTTTTTCAGTGATTTCGTGAGCAAGATCTTTTTCAACGCATTCTAAAACGATCGAAAAGGCACCGGCTTCCGCCAGGGCTTGGGCAGACTCGAGGAGGTAAGTCCTTTCTTTTTCCATTTTTCCATGCATGCGATAGCTACCTATTGCATGAATACTTTGAGGAGTTAGACCGATATGACCTATCACAGGTATCCCTGCACGCGTCAAAGCCTGTACGGTAGATGCATACTCTAGTCCCCCCTCGAGCTTGACCCCTTGAGCGCGGGCTTCTTTTAAAAAACGGCCTGCGTGGAGCAATGCCTGTTCGGTATTCACTTGGTAGCTCATAAAAGGCATGTCTCCTATGACCATTGCCCGTTTGGCTCCCCGCGAGACAGCCAAAGTATGCCTCAGCATGTCGTCGAGAGTCACTGAAAGAGTATTCGGCTCGCCATAGAGAACCATAGCGAGGCTATCGCCAACGAGCAGGATGTCAATGCCCGCTTCATCCAGTATGACTGCTGTAGGATAGTCATAGGCAGTCAGCATCGTCATTTTTTGATGTCTCTTTTGGGAACGTACCCACGGCACTGTGACGGGCTTCTGGTTTGTTAAGCAACTCATAGGGACTCCTTGAGAATTTTGCTACTTTTGATTTTTTCTTCCCAAAAAGTCAGGCGCTTCACTAATTCTTGGGCAGGTTGGCGCCAACTGGATTGGAGAAAAAAGTCAGCAAATTTCCGATTTTTCACAGTCTCCATTTGAGCTGTAAATTGTTTTTTAAACTCGGATTTTTCTAACCTTTGCGACATAGCAATCGTTCCAGCTTGGGCTACTTGGCTAATCGATTGAAAGGTAGCTGCCAATCCCCGTTCTCGAATGAGACTCACAATGAGCTCTAATTCAGATAAGCACTCTTCTTGAATTAATCTCTCTGGAATTCCAGCCTCGATCATTGCTTCCAGAGTCCAGTCCATCCAATTAAAAAGTCCACCACAAAGGAGGCCCTGTTCTGAGATTAAATCTCCTATTGTTTCTTGATCAAAAGTTGCCTCAATTAAGGAATCTTCGTTAAATCCCAGAGCTCGAGCCAGGGCCAATAGAAAGACTCTGTGGTCTGGAGGAAAGGAAGAGGCTGCCAGAAGTCGATGCGGATGAGGAAAAGAGTTCAGAAAGCCTTGAAGCAGCTTCGGCCCAATAGCCTTCGGAGCCAGTAATGCTACTTGATGGTGAGGGTGTTTGAGTTGGAGTTCTTGAGAGTAAAGAGCAAATCCATGGGCCAGAATGAGGCAGACGGACGAAGAAACAGGCGCAATCCATTCTTTGTAGATATTGGAAATTTCAGAGTCAGGAGTCAGGATGGCTATCCGGTGAGGATGCGTTCCAGCTGTGATTTGAGCCGGAAGATCTTGTAGTAAGAGGGGACTCAGATGCATTTGACTCGCGCGCTCAAAGGAGACCCCCTTTTTGGAGAGGTAAATTTGAACGTGCCATCCTGAGGCGGCTAGGCATTGTGCCCACGCAGAACCTTGGCTTCCAAATCCGATTAGATGGATCATGTTTTTTGCCATGTGAGGGAACTCCTTCGCACTGCTTATCATTGGTGCTTGTTTTTTGCAATTCTAGATGAATAAGTGACGTAGGCCTCTAATAACATTCGGTAAATTTAGTATATTATTAATGTTTATGAATATAACAATTTGCGTTAGAATAGGAGTGAATGAATTGTTTAGACCAAACCAGAGTCAGACCGCCGATCGGGTTGATCGCGTGGATTTTTTTTATCTTTCTGGGTTCGCCCTGTTGGGCAGACGAGCCTCCTGTGGCTTCGGGTTTGGCTTTAGATCGAGCTAAAATTCAGGATAATGCTTTGATTGACACTTCTTATTCTAAATGTGGTCCAGCCTGTATCTATAACAAAGCCAATGAAAATATCACCGTTCAGATTGATTTTAATACTAGGAAAAGAAATTTTTTAAATAATTCTAATCAACCAGATGAAGAAAAAATAAAATTATTAGGTCATTTTTGTAAAAAAGAGGAAGTAGAGCAAACGAATTTAGATTCTGATCCATCTAATGAAGAAAGTGAAAATCCATCTCCAGCACGCTATGATAATCTTGAAAAGTGCATTAAGCGCTATGATCAATTTTTTGAATTTTGGATGTTGAAAGTCAGAGCCGCAGTTAGAAATCATAATATTATTATTGATCGATTAGAGTGTGTAGAAAGAGATCAGCAAGGGAGATGTATAAAAACTAAAAAAGTACCTGTTCCGTCGATGGACACTCCTTCTCATCTTCAAAAAGCACAGACGCCCTCTGTCGCGAAAGCCAGTGACATAGCAGCTTGGGGTGATCGTTTGGGTGGTCATGAAGATAGTCAGAAATGGATGGAAACGGTTTTTGATGATAAAAATGAAAAGGGTTTTAAGCCTGAAAAAACAGATTTTCCAAAGTTTAGATGCATTGAAGTAGAGCCCTCTTCACCTGGCATTTGTAAGCATGAGATTGCAGTGATGTCGGGAGACGAGCATGTTTATGATGAAGCTGCATATAAAAAAGCCCTCGCTCAATGGTCAGGGTTTTCGAATGAAATGAGAGCTCAAATAAAAACTGAAAATATTTCTCCACTCAGCTCTCAACAGATAAAAGAAATGCAAAAAGAATTCAGAAAGTCCTCTGGAGATAACATCACTGTGGAGCATCAAATTTATAATGAAACTCAAGGACGTCTAGTGGATGAAGTGAATCAGCAAACTCAAAAAAACGCGAGTCCATTTCGACCTCCTATTAGAGAAATCAGTTTTAACCCAGCCTATAATGGTGAGAAGGAAGTTAAACCAAAGACTGTTGAAAGCTCAGCAAGTCAAGATAATACAAGTTTTACGACAGGTTACCATCTCAAAGAAGATGTGGGACAACAGCGCTTATTTGAAGAGAGTGAACGAGAGATGCCTCGGTAATCTAAGTTTGGTTAATACTATTCGATCTACGGCTAAGTGCCCTGTTTTCCAAGCAGAATCTAGAATGTCACTAACACGACAAAATTACTCATCTTAATCTTCCAAGTGTAACTATTTCATCTACTTAACTCCTGGCAGCCTCGCTTTCGCATTTTTTGAATCTTTTGAACCATTTGAATTTGGAAATTTTAAACTTCGACCTAGACCGCACCCCCCATTCCCGACTAAACTAGGAGTTGATGAAACGGACCGAAGCTTTAAATATTATTGCGCAGAATCAAGCTGATCTTGCTCGCTTCAAGGTGAAGTCGTTGGCGATTTTTGGGTCAGTCGCACGAGACGAAGCCCGTCCTGATAGTGATATTGATATTTTAGTGGAATTTTCAGCTCCAGTGGGGATGTTTGAATTCATAGACTTGAAAGAATACCTCGAAGGAATTCTGAACGTCAGAGTGGATCTAGCAACCGAACCCGCTCTCAAGAGGCAAATGAAAGCCCAGATTTTGAAAGAAGCGGTCCGTGCCGCCTAGAGACTGGAACCTTCGCATCGAAGATATGATTGAAGCGATAGAGCGTATCCAAACTTACACCCAGGGAATGAGCTATGAGGAGTTCAGTGCCGATACCAAAACTGTCGATGCAGTTGTGAGGAATTTTGAGGTTCTTGGAGAAGCTGCCAGGCATATCCCTCTTGAAATTCAAAAGTCTCATCCAATTCTCCCGTGGTCGAAGATCCGTGGAATGCGTAATTTATTAACACATGAATATTTTGGCATAAGCGATTTAATCCTTTGGACCACAGCGGTGGTAGACTTGAAACCACTCTTGCCGCTTCTGAAAGCGATTCTGGCTACCTCGTCGCAGTAATTAGGGGTCTTAGCTGGGGCAGTCCCGTTAAGTCTGGTCGCACAAAACAGTTTATTAAAAAGCAATAAAGCCCTGTTAAAATATATTAATAAATATAATGACGATAGCTATATTCCAGAAAAAGAGC
>CAIYTD010000309.1 GCA_903928955.1 Oligoflexia bacterium
AAGCATGAACGGACCTCGAATCATCAACTACCAAAATCTTTATCAACTTGCGCTCCGATCTATTTCTAAATGAGTCATTTTAAATTGAAATTTCTCAATCGCATCAATCACATTGAGATAATTTTTTTATGCTCGGAATTTTCCCAATAAGACTTCTCTGATTTACTTTGAATCAATGTCTTTCTTAATTCACTCACCTGAACCATCATCTGAGTCAAGCAGGATGCCAATCCCTGAACTTCTGCCTTTAAAGCTACTGAATCTAAACTTAACATTTTTACAAGCAAGGGATGTACTCTGCCGATGAGCCGACTCAAAAGCTCTGCATGAGCTAATCGAGCAAGGCCCTGAATCGCTTGAAAACTAAAGCTCAGGTCTTGAATACATTTTACCAAATCAGCCATGTTATTTTCTGATACACTATTTTCCCACGACTTGATTTGAATTAAAATTTCATTTTGCTCAGATTCACCAAAATTTCCAAAAAAATTCTCGTGCTCTGCATCTGAACTCACTTTAAATTCGAGATGATCTAAATCAGTTGTATTACAATTCAAGCTAGATTTTTTTATACTAGATAGAAATTCATCTAAAGCTTTTACTATTGTTTCTGAATCTAAAAGACCTCGACTCATAAGCTCCTTCCAGGTTAGATTTTGTACTTCATTAATATCTTTTTGTACTTCATTCGAAATTTCTTGAGACCAATAATTTAATTCCACGCAAGCGATCTTAAATTCACAACCCATACTGGCTTGATATTTGAGGGCATTTAAAATTTTATTTGATGAAAGTAATTTTTTTTTATAAATTACTTCAAAAATAGAAGGTGTTTTCCTAATTTGCTCATAAGCTAATTCAATAAAAATATTAACATCAATAAGTTTTTTTTCTACTAAAAATTCTCCAAATAAAATCATAAAAATATCCTTTTTAATGTGAATTTAGATATTTAGAAATATCGTCAATATTTAAAACACTAAGGAGTTGACCTGAAGTTTTATAAACTCCTTGCATAAATTTTTTAACATCTTCAGATATTGTATCAGGAGTAGACTCAAAAATATCCTCACCGACTTCGATTACATCGCCTATTCGATCCACAAGAAGAGAAACTAACCCTGAATCTGTCACACAAACTACATTCATTTTTTCAGTATCGACTTGAGGAGCTAAACCAAATAATTCTCTCAATCCTATTGCTGTAGCAATTTGTCCTCGAAGATTAATCAAGCCATGCACACACTGCGGAGCTAATGGAACTTTTGTAATAGGCATGGTACGCACAATCTCTTGAACTTTTTTGACTTCGATACCATATAATCTATTTTCGATAAAAAATGTTGCATACAAATTCACCTTGGTCGCTAATTTAGTATAATTATGCTGATCTTGAGGTTCCATATTCTTTTCCTATATTTTTAACTAAATACTTCCCTACCGCTTCTATTAAAAGATCGGCGTTCAATTTTTCAAGATAAATATCTATTCCAGATTCACTCATCTGATCTTGAACAGATGCCTTTGAACGTGTAGAAAGAGCAATAATAGGAAGATTCTTCCAAGATTCCATTGATTTAATAGCTTTAGCGACTTGAAAGCCGTTCATTTTTGGCATTTCAATATCAGTCAATAGAACAGATATATTTTCTGGTTTTAATTCGCTTAAAGACTTGAAAAGCGAATCTGAATCTGGAAAAACATGAACCGTTAATCCTTTTTTCTCTAATATTTTTTTAACAGATTCTCTAAAAAAAGGTGTGTCATCTAAATATAAAATCGTTCCAATATATTTTTGTTCTGAAGTTTCTACTTCTTTTATTAATTTTGGCAATTCTTTACGGCAGGCCATCCGAGCCGATTCAGAATCAATAATATGAAGAGCATCAACAACTACTACGACTTCATTAGCCGCGATAATATTACCCAAGATACCCGGACGGTCCTTGAGAAGCTCATCTATTCCTCTCTCATCTGAAACAATATCAAAAATGACATCCACTTCCATTCCGAAAATTCTGCCCCCTTTACTCACAACTATAATGGACAATAAGGCTTCTGCATCGATTTGACTATCTACTTCAAAACCTAAAAACTGGTTTAAAGAAATAAGCGGCAATAAAGAATCACGGTAGCGAATAACTCGTTGAGTTCCAGAATACTCAATAGACTGAAGAGAAAATTCCTCAAGCCGATGTACTAGGCAAAGAGGAATGGCATATTTGGATCCTTTATTGATTTTAAACAGTAGAAATTCCTGCGTACTAATGATCGGATCTCTTTCTCGTTCCATTTCATGTAAATGATTAAAATCTAGTTTGGAAACTTTTGATGATACTCCACTCAACTCTCCAATTCCTGTCACATCTAAAATAAGAGAAACTCTTCCATCTCCCATGATAGTTGCACCAGAATAGGCAGAAATACACTTTAAATAGGTACTTAAAGGCTTAACAACGATATCGGCTGAATCTAAGATTTCATCTACAATCAATCCAAAAATACAACCATCCGCATTCAAAACTGCTACATTACTCACTTCATGTACCTGTTCCTGTTCAGGTAAATTCAAAACTTTAGCAAGACTCACTAATGGTAGAAGATCTCCCCGTAAACGGTACATCGGCTGGCCTTGAAGAAATTCAATTTTTTTTTTCTTCACTAGATGCATCTAGACGAATCAGCTCCACCAATTTAATTTGAGGAATCGCAAAATTCTGATCATTTTGTCGTACAATCAAAGCCGGAACAATTGCTAAAGTGAGAGGAATGCGAATTCTGACTAGAACTCCCTTTCCAGGAGCACTGCTCAGATCGACTACACCCCCTATTTTTTCAATATTGATTTTCACTACGTCCATTCCAACACCGCGTCCTGAAACAGTAGTCACCTGGTCAGCAGTTGAAAATCCTGGCAAAAATATAAAATTAAAAATTTCTCGTTCAGAAAGCATCTGACTCTGCTCTTGATTCACTAGTCCACGCTCAATCGCTTTTTGTAGTATTTTTTCTTTCTTGAGCCCTTTTCCGTCATCTGTAATATCTATAACAACCTGACCACCTTCATGAAATGCTCGAACGGCGATTTGCCCAATTTCTGACTTCTTAAATTTTATCCGCTCTTCAGGTGTTTCTATTCCGTGATCACAAGCATTTCTGATCAAGTGATTAATCGGATCCTTAATTGCCTCAAGTAGAGTCTTATCTAGCTCAGTCTCACTTCCAATAATTAATAATTCAATTTTTTTATTTAATTCCCGAGATAAATCCCTCACTACCCTTTGAAATTTAGATAAAACAGAACCAATAGGCTGAAGTCTCGTTTTCATGACTTCACCCTGGACCTCTGCTGTAACCAAATCTAATCTCTGGCTAAGCTTAACAAGGCCCAGTTCATTTTGATGATTGGCAAACTGCATCACTTGATTGCGCACTAGAACTAACTCACCTGCCAAATTCATTAAACGATCAAGAATTCCAATTTGGACACGAATACTTCCATTTAAATCGCTATTCACCCCACCGCTAGAATCCACAGCAGGAAGTTCCTCTAAATGAGTGGATGCTGTTTGGACTTGTATAGTAGAAATAGGATTTGACTTTAGAACTACTGGAGTATTAACTTTCAGCTCATGAACTTTAGTCTCATTCACAGATGAAGTACTCTCTATAGATTTCGCATCCGAAAATTTCGTTGTTTGAGGATAATCGATCAAAAAAAGATGATCCCTTTCAGTGGATAAATCTAATCCAAGATTTTTAATAGATGTTTCAATTATTTTCGAAATGACACACTGAACACTCTCAAAAGAATTTACTGGAGACTGAGCGTCTTTCAAATGAGAGAGCTCAATTTCAACTGCATCTAAACTCAAATAGAGCGCATCAATAAATTCAGGCTTAATCTCTATTCCAATACGTCGAACAGGCTCTAGACCAGCTTCCATCACGTGAGCTAAAGCGCCAATTGTCTTGAATCCAAACAATAAAGCAGAACCCTTAAGAGTATGCACATCCCGATAGACTGAATCTATAATATCCTGTCGAAATCCATTTTTTTCAATAAGGCCCAAATTTGCCATGACTCTTTGGACAATTTCATCACATTCAAGACAAAATTCCCCCATAACTGATTCATTGATATTTGATTTATAATCCTGATCTTCACTCATAGAGCCTTTCAGGGACTCTATCGGAAGATAATATCTCATTAATGAGAACTTTTTAATTAAGAATATAAATTCATAATTAATTTATGTACTTATTTCTTGATAAATACGTTTAAAATCCACAACAGAAATAGCTTTATCATTAATAAAAAC
>CAIYTD010000310.1 GCA_903928955.1 Oligoflexia bacterium
AGCGTCAGTTAAATCGGACTCATAATGTGTCTGTTCAAAACTCATGCTTGCCCCCTGTATAATTTACGAAGTTATAGCAGGGGGATTTTAGTTTGCACTGCGTCAAATTGTCAATTACGGGCTTTTAAAACAGACTCTTAGGTGTTGGTGCCTTTCATGGATGCGCAATCATAAATCATCAAGTAAAATGCTGGGGGAGTAATCTCTCAGGGCAAGTGGGGAATGGGTCTAGTTTGGAATATCCTGATACAGCATTTCCAGTAAAGAACTTATCAGATGAAGTGACTCAGCTCTCAGTAGGGGGCTACCACTCCTGTGCTATTGATCGGCGTAGGGTGAAGTGTTGGGGTAGAAATGAAATGGGTCAATTGGGTAATGGTACCACTCAGCCAGCTTTTGAAGCTACTGAGGTAAAAAATCTTCCGTTTCCGGTTCAGAAAGTAGTAGCTGGCATGGATCGTACCTGTGCGATTGCGGCTGGGAAACTGTATTGCTGGGGAGCAAATGACTTTGATCAAATTGGGTATATCCTCGGAAAAACTCGGCCTAATGCATATGCATTGGGATCTCCAAGCGCTTTTGGTCCTGCGCTGATGGATTATTATTCAGTCCTTGAACCAATTGAAATGGTTTTTCCTTGGAATATCAGAGACGTGGCACTGAGTGCAGATCAGACCTATGTTCTTATAGAGGATGGCAAAGTTTTTGGTTTGGGAGGCTATTATCGAAAGTCTAGGGCCAGAGAAGCCCATGGGCCTCGATGGGCTGTACCTATCAGTCATTTAGTTAATTTAAAGTATCCGGTTGATTCATTAATGAGTAGTCCCGATCAAACATGCGGCTTGAGCAAAAATAAGATTCAATGTTGGAAGTCCAATAGTTTTAATGGTTCTTTTAATCAATCTGATGATCTTATAGATCCTTCTAATATTTCTATGACGGAGGACGATTGGAGCGAATCCAATCAGATTGCATTAGGAGACGGGTATCGGTGTACTTTAAAAGAGGGCGGTCTTTCTTGTGATGGCCAGTTGAGATTAATTCCTTCAGGTTTTATTGACATCAGTTTCGAAGATGAAAGACTTGCTCTTCTTCCTGCCCTTTTATTGGATAAGGATATTAACTTTAGGCATCATGAAAAGTTTAATGGGGATGAAAAAATAAAAATTGCATCTGGACCGTCAACAGTTTGTACAGCGACTTCCGACATCATTCGATGTTTTGGACTGCACTATCATCCAAAAATGTCCACAATAGCTAGATCCATAGATGCTCTTTTACAGGAGCGCAGATATATGAAAGGGTGGGATCCTTGGGTTAAATACGATGAAATCAATGGAGATCGTGAGTTTAGCACATCTGGATATTTGAAATTAAGTTCTTTTTATGAACGATGGATTTCCTTTTCTAAATATTACTTCCCAAGTTACGACTATGGAAGGGAATGGGAAGATTTTGGAATCGAAGGAGATGCTGGCAATGCACTTTCGCCTATTCCAATAGAATCCATTAAGTTCAAGAAATTTGAAATTAATTTATCTCCAGATTTATCGGAAAATCTCCCAAGTGGAGCTAAAAAAGATGAAATTCCTTCTAGACCAAGTGCTGCCCCTGAACCTAGCAGTTCCACTCCACCCTCTGAGAAAGCACGCTCATCGGGTCCTGCAGCAGATTCTTCTAAAAAAGAACCCCCTGTTAGACCTTCTCAGGCTTCTGCTTCCAAGTTCGGGGCTTCTGAGCGACCCATCGAATTAGACGATGAAAGCTTAAAATTCATTTCTACTCAAGGAACTGTTTACAATCCAAAAGTAGTTAGCAAGAATTTGGCACCTCGAGGGTCGGCATTACGCACTTCTTCTGGTCCGGGTTTATTAGCAAAGGGAATTCAAGCGATTCTTCATGTTGCTCCTGGAGCAATGGATCCAAACCTCTGGGCAGAGCCAGATAGTCTTTATAAGCCGACACTCGAGTCTGTTGCACTATCAGTGAAAAATTCTTTAATCCTTGCTAACCGGTTTGGTCATAAACGGGTCGCAATCCCGCTCATTGGCGGAAAAATTTTTGCTGGAGCAATAGGAGTCAGCACTGATGTGCTGGCTGAAACCATTCTGCGTGCAGCGTTGTCAGAACAAGGCAGTGTTGAAATTGTCTGGGTTGATCAGGATCAAAAGAATTTTAATGCCCTTCAATTAGCAATGACAAAAGTCCTGCAAGAACCTGAGTTTCAATCGAAACCCGTTCCAATGAAATCCATGCTAGGGAGCATTACTGATTTCAATCTTCATCGATGCGATGCCATTGTCAATGCAGCAAATATGGAAGTTACTTTCGGTGGGGGTATTTCAGGAGTAATTGGGATAGCTACCGGAGGTTCTGGGGAAATTAATTCATTTGCCCAAGAAATCATTAAAAATTTGAACCTCAAAATCATTGAGTCTCAAAAAGCCGGTTCAGATAGAGCAAGGAGAGCTACTCCTCCTCCATCTCCAACTCCAAATCCACCAACGCATGCTGAACAGAATTTAGACTATTCAGCACAGCTGGGCTTAACTAACCTGGGTAATACTTGCTTTGCCAATTCCGTTCTGAAGTTTTTATTTGCGGATCCTCAATGGAGAGACCTCTTCTCTGCAGAGAATGGTTTATTAGAGGATCACCTGACGGGCCGAGATGGCTTGGAGAAACGGAATATTCTAAAAGATTCTTTTCTCAATATATTGAGCTCTATGAATGAAAGCTATGTGAGTTTGATAGCAAATCGTCCTCAAAGAACAGAGGGCTTTGCAACTGGGCATGATGCTATTTTTAAAAATTGGAATGAGTATTTGAAAATCAGAAATCAAGACCCATCGGATGCAGGTCGCTATTTTGATCGGGAAATTCGAACGGACGCAGGTACTGGAAGAGTGACCTATCATCCCCATTATCTGAAGCAACATCAGTTTGATGCTCAAGAATATTTAACTCAACTCCTGGATGTCATAAATTTTGAAAATACCTCTATTGGATTTAGGGCTAGGTATCACTACCATCGTGTTACTGGAACTCAAGACTGGGGTGCGGTGGCAGAAGATCGGTCGCAACTTCCATTGAGTGTTCCTACTCTTGAGCATGTGCCAGGCGCTCTTCTGAGTATGGAAAGTCTATTGACAGCTTATTTTGAGCGAGAGGAATTTACCCCCGCGACTGAGAATCAATCTGAATTTTCTAGAGTGCCCTTTATTTTTAAAAAAAGGGGTGTAGATCCAAAATCACTGATTATTTATCTGAATCGCGCGATTCATGATGGTACTACCCGTAAAAACACTCGCCGCATTGATGCTGCTCAATCGGTTCAGATCCCCATCTTGGATGAAGAGATTGATGAGGCTGTCGATGCGGCTGCTACGCATGCGCCCATTGTCAGGAGTAAAACCTATCATCCCGTTGCTTTTGTGATTCATCGCGGAGGATCTTCTGGGGGGCATTATGTTGCATTTCTTCGTCATCAAAGATTCAACTCTGCATTAGACCCTCAGAAATTTTGGTTTAAACATAATGATGATAAGGTCACTGAAATTGGATCGACATTAGATTCTGTTCGGAATGATGTAAATGAAAATTCTTCACTGATCCTCTATATTGCTGAAGATCAAATGGGTACGAGTTTATGAAAAAAAAGATTGGGATTATTTTTGCTGTAAGTGCTCTCCTGGGTGTTTCATATGCGGGATTATTTTTGGGTCATTCCTTGCATCGATTAGACCAGGGAGGTTCTGGGGCTGATTTAGGTGCTTCCGCTTCTCGAGAGGGTGTTCCTTTTTTTGAGCGTCCTCAAGCGATGATTGAGTCTTTTATCTCTGGAAAGATCCCAGAATGTGCACGTTTTGCAAGCACTTCCAGGGCAGCAATAGTTCAGATTACGAGTTGCTATTTTCCGGATGAGCCTTTGAATTCCGTTGCGTTGGCGTACTATGGTAATTGTTTTTTAGAACTTCCTCAGCTCCTGACTAAAATTCGAGATATCGGCTGTAAAAAGAAAATTTCTCTCTTAATCGAAACGGTTTTGGATGATGTGGTTGCCAATCAATTTCATCCGAAACATGACTTGTCATTCAATACAAGTGCTTCGAGTTCCTCGAGTGGATCAGATTGGAAATCCAAGGGATTTGATATGCATCTGCGTTGGATGAGCCGGTGGAAGAATACACAACTGGAGCATTCTACAGATGAAAGGTACATTGATGAGGTTTATCGACTTTGGTCGAATAAACTCGGAAGAATTTTAGCTCAGGACCATGTTCTTCCTAAAGGTTTTGAAGAAAAAATTGATTTTGCTAGTGCAGTTTTTCAATTGATTCTGGATCAGAAGGAAGCTGTGCATCCTGAATTTATTATCCGATTCCTAGTTCATACGATCGATCTCCTACAAGAGAGAATGGATCTCTGGAAGCGCATTCATGGAGTGAATTGTACGTTTATGGATTGTTCACTGACTCAAGAGTCGCCTGATCTTGCGAGTTTAGTTTGGGTCTTGGGTCATTTTTTTGATTCCAAACCTCAGATTCCAGCCTATGTAGGTCAGAGCTCCCCTCAGATTCAAAATTTAGTAAACGCACTCATTGGCATTCAACCTCAAATAGTGGCTGAGATCCGAAGCGCTGCTGCTGCGTCCGATGGAGAGTTACAGGATGAGACAGAGTTTTCTACGCCGTGGCGCAGGCTGCGAATGAAAAGTCATTTTTTTCGAAAAATGTCAGATCTTTATGCAAAAAAAGGTATTTTTGAAGATCCCACTCAAACCCTCCTTTCAGGGCTCACAGAGGGTGTGATCCAGCATACTGTCACGACTCTTCAAAAAATAATGACTTCTCTTACGCAAGTTTCTGCAAAAGTTGCGGCGGATCGGGCTGGGTTTTTCCAAAATCTGATAGCAGAAGGACATCAGGAAGAAAAAACGATTCATTTAAACAATGAATTGAAAAGAAAAACAAAAGAGTTAGGTCATTTATTAGATCAACTTCAGGCAACTCAATATGCATTTCAAAGTACCGAGCGTGAGCTCGGGGACCGAGCAAAGGGTCTGCTGAAAGAACTCGATTCTACGGTTTTTAAACGGGAATTGAATGAAGAATCCTTTACTCGCGAATTAGTGATTGCCCCTTCTCAAGTGCCACAACCCGGGAATTTTTTTACTCCAGGTGCAGGCTTTAAAGTCTCCAAAGGTGATTTAGTACAGATTGAGGTGGTGGGGCAATGGGCTCCCGTATGTGCTATTCAAAAGGATGATCCTCTTTCGGGCGGATTAACAGGACCGGAAGGGTATCTTCAATCCGTTCAAAATAGTAAAGCAGTAGTGAAACAGATTCAAGAATTTGAGAATCAGAGTCAATTTGAAAGTACGGATAATACTCATACTGTCTGCAAAGGTTGGAATAAATCTCAATCCGATGGACCTTCTTTTTTTAAAAGCTTACTCTCTGTGGGAGCAAATATAGCTGGGTTAGCTCTCGCGCCTGCTACGGGAGGTGCTAGTCTTGCGATTCGTCTTGCCGCGAGCGCTGGAGTCAGTACTGGAATCAATGTATTAGGTTCTCAAGCCATTGGCGGTGATAAGCAGCACGTTGAATCAGATCAGAATTGTCAGTCTTCTACACGAGGTAAGAGGAGAGAGGCGGGAACAAATAAATCGGTCAGTCAAATAGACACATCGAATATTCAAACGCTTTTCCAACTGGGATTGAAGTCGAAGCATGCGCCCTTGCCGGATTATCCGGCTGGAGCGCTTTTGATTGCCCATGAGGTTCAATATGGAGATCAAAAAGAATATTCTCTACAAGTTGCTCAGAAAAATAATAGTATTCTGATTCCCACAGACGGCGTCATTCAATTTATGGTGAATGATTGCCTCGGTCCAGCACCTATCGACCCAGGGTCTCTTCGGGTTGTGTTCAAAAGGCTCGAGCCAAAAAGTAAGACGGTTAAGCTTTTAATTGATTCTTTAGAACTTGTTTTACAAAAATTGAGGGAAAGGGCTCCTCAACTGGTCGCGATGAAATCCCTTTCGCCTGAGGATTGGAGTGAAGTGAGAACGAGGATCTTTGCAGACCTCGCTCAAACGACAAAGGAGCTCAATCAGGGGATGCCCGAATCTATTGAAAAGGAATTTTCAAGTTTCTTAAACCATTGGATAGAAACAGCGATTGCTCAGGTAAGTAAAAAGATGAGAATGATGCATCTCTTGGAGCAAGGAGATCTCCTTGCTGACCAGGTAGGAGAACTTCAAGAGGCATTGGCACGTGCGCGATCTAATCAGAGAATCATCGATGCGCCCCTTTATTGGGCTGAATTGGGTCTGGAACTGAGTCAAAAAAATGAAATCCAGGAAATGAAACAATTCTTTACTTTTTTTGAAGAACGATTGAATCCGATTCTTTCTATTCTATTTTCACATGCCAAATCTTCTCTGAGTCAGGATTTCAGGTTTAAGGATCTTTTGAAATTTCCAAGTTTGAGAAATCATTATGGCACTGAATTGAATCAAATTTCTGATCAGTTGGTGCAAATGGGAGAAGCTCTTTCTGCAAAACTTGCAGAAACGGAAGCGGTTCAAGTTCGAGACCTTTTTACAGTTGCACTGCGCATGCCTGATCCTGATCTTTTGACCATTGAGTCACACAAAATCATGCCATTGGCAGATCATGCAACGACCGTCTCCGTATGGGATGCTATCCGCGGGAAAAATAACGATGATTTGATATTGAGAATCACGCCTACTTCGATTTATAAGGGTGCAAGTTCATGTTCCAGTTTACATTTGAATCTCAATCGTTCTACTGCTGTTGTTCAAGGAATGAGCTTAGTTTTTAAAGTCGATAATACCAAATCTATAGTAGGAAAGTACAAAACCTTATCCACTTTAGAGGATATTGAAATTCCAAAGACACAGTTATTTATTCTAAAAAATGGGTATCATTCTTTTCATCTGCATCATCCTTTTATGAATAGAATTGACTTACCTGTTTTTAAAATTAATTCACATGAAGACATTCTTGAAGTCAGCGAATTAATGGCTCAGAAATCAGGTATTGGCAGAGGCCTTTCCCCCTTTGGAGACTTCAAAATCAGTGGTGATCACTTAAGAACGGTTGCTGAAAGCGTAACTAAAAATAGAATTGAGCTGATTCATGATGTCTATTGGGTGATCAACTTGAAAGCTAATTTAGAAGCTCAAAATCTTCCCATTCGATTAGATTCTGAGGCCGCATGCTTTTAAAAAACAAAAGCATTCGGAATTTTGGGTTATTTTTCTTATTATTTACATTTGAAGCTTTTGCTCAAAGTCCACATAATATGTATCAGCCCACTGAATTAAAAGCTCCTGAAAAAGGTTCAGTGGGAGGGGATCTCAAAGCTTCCATGATTCAAACAGCGGAATTAGCTCAAGGGGTTTTGTCACTTCCATTGCGAATAGAATACCCAGAGGAAAGAGGCAAGCTTCTTTATCCGTTTGCTCCTACCTATCATCCAGGAGGAGGGTTGACTGAATGGGGTGTTGGATTTCATTCAAGTCTTATGATTCGTAGGTGGAAGGAAGATCGAGATATTGATTTTCATACAGATGAGCTTTTTAGCCCCTGGGGAGCCCTTAAGCAGGGTGGCGATGATTTTTGGTATCCAGTAGGAATGAAGAATCGGGTGAGAGTTCGATGGACGAGCGAAAGAGTAATCGAAGCCTATCTGGAGGATGGAACCACTCTTTCTTTTGGTGGACAGCAAGTTGTTGAAAGCGATAAAGGAGTTTATTCTTGGTACTTGACTCAAGCAAAAGATCTTCAAGGCAATCAGACTCAATATATCTACGAACCCAATGTGAGAAAGAATAGCCTTCCTGTTTTGAAAGAAATTTTATATGGCGGCAAATCCACTTTTCCGGCTTATCAAATTCGTTTTGATTACGATTCTATTGCACGACCTTGGTTTGAATACCGATCGGGGACTCGCTATTTGTTGGATCGTCGGATAAAGGATTTGAAAGTTTTTTCAAAAAATCTCCAGACTCAAGCATTTGAACTCTTATGGACTTATGCATTTAGTTTTTGGGAAGATCCAGCGAATCCTAGATTTTTTCTGACTCAGTCCCAAAGAGCGTTTGCAAATGGGATAATAGAACCTCCCTTTCAATTTGGTTATGAACATCCCCAGCATTCTTTTGATCATCTAGAATGGAAAGTATTGCCTGAATATGATGAAATATCTAAAAAATATACTTCTTGGTTTTATACGCCTTTTAAAGGTTCTGTCCTAGATCGGCAGGAATCAGGGGTCCCTGAAATTGAAATCAATAAAGACTTTACAGTCTTAAAAAGACAGGGAGACAGGATTGTAGAAGAACCTACTGAAATGATTAAATTTACCAATCCTAGTTCTCCTTGCCAATATTTAACTTCTCCCTTGACACCTCGCAGTTTTTCTCGATTTTTTGGTCCCAAAGATGAATTAAGAGCTTTTCTAACAAAAAGGGCTCTTGATGAATATGATACTAAAGTAGTTCTCTGTAATAGGGATGGAACAATCACTCATGAGCAAATTCTTCCAGGACCTTGGAGAATTGGACCTGGCACTCAATTAGTCGATTTGAATCATGATGGGAAACCGGATTTGATTCGGATCATTAGTGGTGAAGATGGTGTTCGTGTGACTGCTGCTGAAAATATTTCTAGTTTAGAATCGGGTATCCAGTTTGTCGAGCGAAACGATTTTCGGACCAAAAGTGTATCTGGAAAAGTTCTATCTACGTGGGTTCAAGATTTAAATGGGGATGGGATTCCAGATCTCATCATGCTCTATTCGACAGGCTTATTTGTTTTTTGGGGTAAAGGTAATTTTGATTTTGAACATGAACCGGAATACTTGGGGCTTTGGCATGAGGCTTCTCAGACTTATAATAATACCATAGGTGATTCAGGGGATTATACCTTTGCTGATTTTAATCAAGACGGAATGGTTGATCTCATGATTAGCTTTCAAGATTCCAGCGTCCTTTTTTTGAATCAAGTCCATCATCCTGATAAGCGCCAAAGATTATTAGAAACAAAAGTCAATTATCTGAAAGACGAATATGGAACGGAAACTTATCCCCAATTACTTGATTTAGCTGGGACAGGAAATCCCCAAATGGTGATTGCTTATAAGCGCAGAATTTATTCTGCTGAATTAGCCCAACCTGGAACTGGGCTCATGAAGTCAGTGAGTGACGGAAAAGGAAATGAGATTCACTTTTCGTATGCTCGAATGAAGCCTGAGCCTGGAATCAAAACAAGATCTTCTGTTTTGAGTCAAGTGGAATTCAAAACTGTGGGATCAGAACCTCTTTTTTATGAGTTTGATTTTAAAGATGCACAAATTCAATCCAGCAATCGGCATTTTCTTGGATTTGGTTCTGTCCAAAGCATGCTCAAGAGCAAAGATGGGCAACCCATTTTGATTCGGGATTTGCGTTATTTGTTTGATGAGTTTGCTCCTGGGCTTTTGCTTTCTTCTTTTGAAAAAGATGTCAGGAAAAATGATATTCAGAAATTTAATCAGACTCAATATGAATTAAAAGATATTTCCAATATCCCTGCCTATGTTGCAAAAAAAAATGAATCAGGCTTTCAATCGGATGGATCACGTACGATCGGACTTCAGAAGGAGTTTCAATACGACTCTTTGCTTTGTCCACTCAGCTCAAAGGAGATCTCTGTCCATGGTACATCCATTCAAACCCATCAAAAAGCTTCTTTATCTGCTTTAGAGTTGTTTCCTCATTGCTTAGACCAAGCAATCTCCACTCAGGGGCTGCATTCAGATTCTCGGCAGGATCTGGAAATGCAGCTCCGGATCGAACGCAATGCATTAGGGCTACCTACTCAGTATGCTTCAGGCACGACGACTCTTCAAACGATCCAATACGATTCTCAATGGAACGTATCTCAGGTTTACACTCCTTCTGAAGGCACTCAGATTTTTACCTATGAAAACGATCTTCTCAAGCGCATTCAATCGGATTCCGGTCGGGCAGTAGAAGCATCTGTTCGAGATCCGAGCCGTGATTGGATCTTAAATCTGACGACTCACCTGAATCAGGGAGAATTTCAACAGGATTTTAGATATGATTCTTGGAATCGTTTGACTTCTCATTGGGATAACGTCAGTCAGGGTTCATCTGCTTCGCCTCTGCATCAGTATTTTTATCAATTTGCATTGTCGGAAAATCAAGTTTTAGCAAAAATTTTAAAGAAAACTCGTATTGATGTGGATGATGCCATTCGTCATCAAGAAACGCTTGAGTATTTTACCGCAGCAGGGGATTTGATCGGGACTGCTCAAAAAACAAGAGATGGGTGTAATGAGTGGTCATTCGTTGGACTTCAGAAAAAGATTCCTGCTTTAAATCAAAACATCACGTTTCAGCCAGAAACTAAATCACTCGATTTTAATTGGGCTATGACATTTGATGCACTTCTTCTAGGTATGGATCCGATCCGAGATGAAACTCAAAGCCATTTGGGATTGCCTATTTTTCAAGAGTCTACTTTGCAAGAGGAAGTTGTAAATCAAAAAGAATACACTCATTCTGTTCATCCAAAAGGAATTCTTGAGATTCAAAAAGACCACTCGGGGACCTCTCTCTCTCGAGTTCAGTCCATGGATGGTAAAAGCCTTTCTTTTTCGAATGAAAGTGGAGAGACCACCCAATATGCCTATGATGTATTTGGCAATCTCAGAACGATTGAACTTCCCTACGGTGAGAGGCACGAAATCCATTATAATAGCCTAGGTAAAGTGAGTGAGGTGAATCGAACAGGCGTGGGCTCCATTCGTTATCACTATTACCCTCAAACAGGGCTCTTAAATCGAAAAGAATTCTTAGGACATGAGAAAAGCCCGATGGGCGAGCAGAGATTGGAATACGATCCTTCTGGACGAGTGACGCATCGAACAGATGCTTGGGGTGGAAAGCCTTTGGAAAAGTCTCTCAAGGAAGCGGAATATCAATTCTTTTACGATGGTGCATTGCCGAAAAAAGCAGGGATCGCACAAGCCACTCTCCCTGCTCAAGCAGGTTTTTTAACAGCAGTGGTAGGTCCAGAATTTAAGAAAACCTTCATTTATCAGAAGGATTCTAAGCCGCTGGAGCAAATCATTGAAATGGGAAATTGGAAGACTCTTGCTACTCGATTCCAATATCGCTCAGACGGCCTTCTAGCTTCTAAAGAATGGAATTTGACTTCTCCCGATTATCCGCTCATGCACACTACATTTCAATATCTCTATGACACGATGGGAAGATTAAGCCGTTTAGAAATGAACGGAGCTCCTCTTTATGAGCTGATTTATGATCGATTTTCTCATATCGAAACGATTCAGCTGCACGCTTCAGACAAGAAAATAGATTTGGATTATGACTACGTTCTTCAAACGCTGATTGGATACTCTCAAGAATCTGCTAGTCAAGCAGGTCATAAGATGAGTTTCAGTTGGAAGCTTAATTCACGTGGTTTTTTTGATCAAGAGACTTATCATTTTGGCAATATGCCTATCATTCGCAATTACACGTATACCCCTCAGGGATATCTAGCAACGAGTGTAGATCAAGAAAAAACTTATCGTTATGCTTATCATTTGTCAGGGCTTCTGACTAAGGCGGAAAAAAATTCTCAAAAGACTAATATCAATCTCATTGAAAAAGGATCAGTCTTACTCACTCAAGTTCCTCATGCCCCTTTGGTTTATGAAAAAGATGAGTTGGGGCGCGTTGTGAAAATAGGAAATAAGTATCTGATCTATGGTCCATCAGGTAGAGTGGAAGCCGTGTCTATTGACCAAAAAGCACAGGCAACTTTTGGATATGATGAGAACTCCAAACGACTTTTTAAGAAAAAAGAGGGAAAGTTTGTTGAAGCTTATTTAGATGCAGTGGTACTGAATGAAGAGAGTCTCATTGAACCTATCTCTGTAGGAGGAGTCTATCTGGGTGCTATCGTTGTAAAACAGGGCAAAGCGAGTTTTGAGTCTAAACTTTTTGACTCCAGAGGTAGTATCCTCACAGACTCCCAAGGTCAATCGAGCCTGCCGTCTCCTTATGGTGAAAGAGCAGAAGGATCACGAACCCAGCTCTCTCCAGCGATTGATTACGCTCAAACAGGATATGATCCGGATCTGGGGACTTATCGTATGGATCACAGAGATTATGATGCAGCCTTGGGGCAGTTCTTGACTGCAGATCCGCTCTTTTTGGAAAACCCAGAAAAATGCATTGAAAGCCCAATGGAGTGTAATCTCTATGGGTATTCTAAAGGGAATCCGGTTAGCTTTGTGGATCCTAGCGGGTTAAGTGCAGATCCTGGATCGGTACTACTGTATCGAGCCGATAACTCAAGTGTAAGTCAGAATGTCATTGACGCTACAAAAGTAGCTGAGTTTTTCAACACAGGTTCAATTCCTTCCACTGACAGCATCAAATACGTGCATGCCTCAGTAACTGTTCTTGGCGACAGACAGTATACAGCAGATTTCAAAGGAGGGGCCCATTCGCTTGAACCCACTGCCTTAATATTTGATAAGGTTTTACATTCAGGAGAAAGAGGGGGTCAAATTGACGTATTTAAGCACTTTGACTCAGGTAGCTTTAATGCTGTGACTGCAACAAAACATGCGGAAGAATTTTCAGCTAGTAAATCGGAGTATGGTGTTCATGGTTGGTGTTCAATGCGAGCAGAAGACGGATTAAAAGCTGGCGGATTGAATCCAGGTACACATGGTATTTCATCTCCGCATGGTTTATCTCAATCGCCTCTTTTAGAAAAGGTAGGAACCTATAATGCCGAATCTATGCGCAGTGAGCTGCCAAGATGAAGTTACTAGCAAACTCTATAGGATTAATTGTTGCTCTACCGCATTTAGCTTGGTCTGGAGAGTGCGAGCCAATCGAGAGTTTAGGCTGCTTTGTCGCATACTCTTATTTCATTTATCTAGGCAGCATTCCAAGTCTAGCGGTATTTACTCTAATCGTTTTTTTGTTTTACTTTTTTAGCAGAATTAGAGCAGGAATTACGGCCATCGCGTATTTAATTTTGGGAATAATATTTATTTTTTCTCTTAACTGGATCACCTTTAAAGCGGTTAACTCAAATGCTTTTGTCATGTGGGAGCGGATGCACGAGTTTGATGTCTCTATACATCTACTTCTCATTTCAAATTTTGTTAGTATTCCATTGCTTGCCATAACTATATGGAAACATGAAAAAAAGAGGATGAGAAAAAAACCATTTTGATTACGTTAATTTTGATTATTTTGAGTATTTCATTCTCAAGTTTGGTACGGGCAGACGGAGGCTGTCAATCAGCCGCAAATCCTGCTTGTTTTTTGTGGTCTAGTGTTTTAACGCTAGGAATAAGTTCTTTTTTTTGGATAATTTTTTCGCCAATTTTTATTATTTTGAATTCAATAATAGAATTAGAAAAAAGATATAATTTACTCTGTTTATTCGTATCTTTTATCGCAGTAATTTTAACAATAGGTTTATCAATGGATGGAGTTTATGATTTTATTTGGCAATACAGGGAATTAGAACATTACAAAAATTTAATAATTTGGTTAATTACGCCAATTATGTTTTTCTTAATCTAGCTTGGATTATATTTAGTACAGTCTGGGTGCAATCGCTCTGCTTAAAAAAGGAGTACGAATTTTTTTTCGACATCTGCTTTGCTGAGCCCTCTACTTATTTAGAAAGATTAGGAATAGAAACTTTTTTTCGCCTGAGTTTGTATGTTTTAGATTTTAAGGGGTAATCAATCAACTTGTTTACGACAACATTTTCTCGCTTTCCTAGTTTCTTTTCTCCTCCTTCTACTTTTTAATTCTCTTGGCTGAAAGCTCTGCCTCCAATTCCTCAATAGTAGGTAGAGATCCTCGAATGTTCTCAGGAAGAGCCTGGGTCAATCGATATTCTGCTAACCCTATGGGTTTGGCCAGGTCTCGCAGAGCGTATTCGGCTAAAACTTCGTTCTTGGTTTTACACAGAATTAATCCAATGGAAGGATTGTCTTCAGGTGTTTTAAGTTTACTGTCCACTGCGGAAAGGTAAAAATTCATTTTTCCAGAGTATTCGGGCTTGAACTTATCCGTTTTGAGTTCAATCGCAATAAAACAACGGAGCTTGAAGTGGTAGAATAAGAGGTCAATGTAGAAGTCCTCTCCTCCGACCTCTAAATGGTACTGTCGTCCGACAAAAGCAAATCCAGCCCCAAGTTCTATCAGGAATTTCTCCATATGACGAATCATGGATGTCTCTAACTCCCGTTCACATGCCTCTTCTGCGATGCTTAAGAAATCAAAAATATAAGGATCTTTGAGTGTCTGCTGCGCCAGGTCTGAATGTGGGTGAGGTAATTTCGCTTTGAAATTAGTGATTGCTTTGCTCTGGCGTAAATATAAATTGGATTCCATTTGGTGAACAATACAGATCGGCTCCATCCATTTTCCATGGTTTTGTTAATATAAAATTGTCTCTCTTTGCTGTCTTTTATTTTCTCCATAAGGACGACGTGATGGTACCAAGGCAATTCTCCAGCAGCTTGCTGGAGAATCGTAACATCAGGATATAATTGAGCAAACTTACGCATATTTCTTAAATTCGCTGGGCTGAAGCCTTTCATCTCAGGAAAAGCTGAAGACAAATCTTTGCTCAGTTGGTCAACAACCTGAGCTCCCCAACCTTTCCTCTTCTGCTCCTTCAAAATTTCCGAGCCTATGTAGTGGTACAGTAGAATTAATTCTCGGTTTACTTTACGGCTGGCTTCAATGCGGGACTGAGCAACGCGGACTTTCAAAGACTCAAGGAAACCAGCGTATTTTTTAGTCATTTCAAACGTCATCAACCCTCCTGAGTGCATGAGAAGTAGAGTCTGGGTATAGATTTATTTTCTCAATATCCGCAGCTCTCAGCTGCCCGTAAAGGTCAATGGTCATTTGAATAGACTTATGACCCAAAATGGCTTGAAGCTGATACATCTGCCCACCCTGCTTGAGAAAATTATAAGCATAGCTATGTCTTAAATCGTGGCAACGCCATCGCTTCATCTCTGGATGGTTTTTCTGGAGCCGTATGATTGCATCATCAATTTGGGTGACACTGATGAGTCTGCCAAACTGATTTAAGAAAACCCATTCCTTGATCCTCGTGCTACTGTGCAGCAACTCAAAGAGAGGGTCGCTCATTTTAAGGCTACGGTTCTCTCCGTTCTTTGTTATTTTCAAATGAATGAGACGATTGTGAAGGTCAACATCCGACCATCTTAATTTACGGATCTCATCCCGACGAGCACCAGTATGAGCTAAACAAAAAATAAATGGAAAAACTACCCACGGACTTTCACGCTTCAAATCTTTTAGAGCTGCGATGACTTCCATTTCGCTTAAAAGAATGCGCTGCCGAGTAGGTGGGGTTCGGGAATTCAATTGAAGGTTTTCCAGAGGATTCGAAGCCAAATATCCGTCCGAGACCAGGAATTTAAAAAAGTGATTCAGGAGCGGCTTGATTGCCAGCAAGTTTCGTTCACTGTAATGATTCTTGTGTTGAAGTCCGACGAGCCAATCTCGAAGTTCATTTGAGGTAATTTGAGAAGCCTTTCGGTGGCTGAAATTCTGACAGAATGAGGCAAAAATATTCTTCCGTTCCCGAATTTTGGAACCAGGACTTTGCTCGAGATGGAGTTTGAGTAGGACCCCAATATAGGGCGAATTTGAAGCAAGAATACAGTTAGTAGGCTGATCTTGATACTGGTACTGCATCTACTTTCTCCCCGTCTGCATGAGTTCGTGGAAGGAAGGAATCTGAAAAGAAAGATTTTTCCGCTGCTCTAAACGCAAAGCAAACCAGTCTATTAGTAAATTTTTTTGGATTCGGTAGTTCTTACGGGGTCCGACATTAACACACGGAAAGCTCGGATCCGTTCGAATTAACGTATACACAGTGTATCGGGAAAGACCAAAAGCCTGGATGACTTCACGAACTGAAAGTAAGGGTTTGTCGTTGGATTGAGCAAGCATGTGCCAGAGAATAACCAAAGTTGGAGATGAGGTCAACTTAATTAGCAATACATGCAATACAATATTGTTAGTAATTTCCTGTTGTCGAAAACAAGCCAGAATTGTACTGTATTTTTATGGCTGCTACTCTTAAGAAGAAACGCCCAAAGGCACCCAAGAAATGTCCGGTGAGTTTTCGTTTTGATGAAACAACTGCTCGTCACCTGAAGGTGTTGAGTGCTTATTACCGGAGAAACACGACCGTTGTAGTAGAGGACCTGATTGATGCAGAATATGAAAAACTGCAAAAGACTGATGCAGTCGAGGTTAAAAAAGCCGAGCAATTTATTGAAGACTAGCTAGTTGTAGTCCTAAATTCAAAATTTCACCTAGATTCAGACGCGAAACCCGGTTTTTCTTTTTTGGGAATCAGAAAATTCAACCTGATTCAATACGCTAGTGCTTAAGGGGTTCAAGTCGCACCCTAGCTATTTGGAGTTAAACAGTTTTTTAAAATCAGAAAATAAGATCTGGATCCATTTCATTGAGATGATGACCAAAATATTCAGAAAATAGAAATAATTCGACCCGATCCGGAAAATTCAAAAATCTCTTTGAGACAACTGGTTTTAAGTGTAAAATCTAACCATTGGAAAACGCAACCTATTTTCATCAGTCAGTGATTGAGTATATTCCCTACAGTTTTGTGGATCCTACGGGGAAAAGCGGTGAAAATATTCATGAACTGTTTTCAAAGGAAGCATTTGGCTTGAATTCGATTGCGAACGGATTTGAAGCAATGAAGGATTCGGCGGTAAAGACCTTTGATAGCTTTATGGGAACTGCATATAAAACTATTGGTGAATTTACTGGCGTCAATAGTGCGGTTCGGGTTGTTGGTGGGGTGGAGCCGTGGTCTATTACTGCATCAAATCCAGGACAGATTAGTCACTTGACATTAAGTGAACGAGTCTCCGAAGGTGTTCAAACACTTGCGTTTGCTGGATTGGGGCATGGCCTTGGTGCTTTAAAAGAAAGTACGCTTGGAATTCAAATGGTAGACATTGTGGGCTTTAAGGCTTTTACTGACACTCAAATTGTAAAAGGATTAGAGAACTTAAATACGCTTGGTAATACACTGTCGACAGTAAACTCAGTATTTGATGGGATTAAGCAGGAATCAACTTTACTAAAATGACAATAACAGAAGGATTTCCAATAGAAGTTAGGCTTGTAATAAGCTTGCTAGTAATTTTGACGCACATTTATTTTTCTGAAAGAGAAATAAAAAAAAGAGGCCCTTTGAAACAAAGTAACTTTATCGCAAGAAAAAATGAATATATTGCGTTGGGCTTTATTGGGGGATGGAACACAAAATATCACTTGGGATTAATTGCTGAAATTGTTTTGGTCATTATTAGTTTCCTGTTTTTTTAAATTTTTAGTAATGAATTACTATTGAGCATGGTTAATGTTGGCATACAAATTTACCTCTGCCACATCGGCCGCCCTAAGCTGCCCGTATAGGTCAATCGTCATCTGAATTGACTTATGCCCTAAAGTGGCTTGGAGTTGGTACATCTGACCACCTCGCTTCAAGAAATTATAGGCATACGAATGCCTCAAATCATGGCACCTCCAACGTTTCATTGAAGGGTATTTCGTCTGGAGTCGGATAATTCCGTCGTCGATTTGCGTTGCACTGAGGGGCCTACCGAATTGATTCAGGAATACGCCCTCACTAACTCTGGGTATCGACTTTAGAACTTGGACCAAAGGTTCGCTCATTTTGATGCTCCGACGATTACCATTCTTGCTGTACGGCAGGTGAATGAAACCCGTTTCAAAATCGACTCCTGACCATTTGAGGCAACGAATTTCATCCTTTCGTGCCCCAGTGTGAGCCACGGTAAATATGAACGGATAGAGAACCACCGGACTATGAGTTTTAAACCCCTCCAGGAGGCCTAGGATCTCCTGTTCACTCATGACCACCCTTTGTCTAGTCGGTGGGCCTCTATGGTTAAATTTGACCCGATCTATGGGGTTTGAATGTAGGTACCCTTCGGATAGCAGGAATTTAAAGAAATGATTCAGCAGAGGCTTGATAGCGTTTAGGTTTCGGTCACTGTACCCGTTGAGCTTCTGTAATTCCAAAAGCCATTCCTTGATTTTGATCGGAGTGAGCTGGGATACCTTCAGATGGGAAAAATTCTCGCAGAAGGAAGTGAACACATTCTTACGTTCTCTGACCTTCGAGTTAGGATTACCCTCCAGATGGATCTTCAGTAAGGTGCCCACATAGGGGCTATTTTGGTAGAGGCTCAAGTGAGATGGGGTTTGTACTTTTTGTGCCATAAGATGCTCTCGCTTCTCAATTTCGTCCGATACTAAGAAGTTGACTTGCCGATGGAAGGCTCATCTCTTGGTATTGCTTCTCCCTAAACCGTTGCTGAATCCAAGCATTTAGCAAATCCAATGGGATGCGGTAATTTTTCTTTGGGCCAATGTTCAGACAAGGGAAAGTCGGATCAGATTTGATCAGACCATAAATCGTATATTTCGAGAGATTGTAGGCAGTACTCACTGCGGCTGCAGACATTAATTTTAAACCAGACGTTTCCATTCCATTGTTCCGTCCCACCTAATTGGCCCCCCTTTTCGGGGTGAAAATCCCAGCTACTTAGCCCCCTCTGTTTAGTTATTTGAGAGGATCCCAGTCCCACCTATCCAGACCCCCCGGTTGCAAGATATTCTTGATTCCTAACTTTGTATCAAAAAGGGGGATCAAGAATGAAAAATGCAAACCGGAGGAATCGTATGGATCGTTTAATAGCTCCACCAATTTCATGAAAATATGTGAGAGATGGTATCTCAATCATAATGCAGTGATAGTTGAAAATTAGTTCTGTAACTTTAGAGCCTTTTGAGTCTCCACTTTCTTCATGTGTAATAAATCCAGCTACTTATAAAGCTCTGCAGGCTCTTTGATCATTCCCAAAATCTCGATCAAGAGCCTGTTTTGTTCGCTCGGTAAAAATGTCGCGATTATGTCTCTTTTTTAAATACGATATCATACTATTCTCCAGGGGAATTTAGAGAATGGTATTGGAAAGGAGACTCATCGTGTTATTAAAAACTGTTGGTCTGTGTAAAGTGTTCCTAGTCCAATATGCAGAAGGAAAATGTAATAGAAAAGCAGCCTCTTTATAGATTCTATGCAAGAAGAAATATTAATTTGAGGATCATCGAGCGAACAAGGTAGTCCCTATTGCCAGTCTATTTTGCGGTCCGCCGTCGGGTTCTTGACTGCTTTTCAAAATAAGTGATAAAAGTATTTTGAATATTTAAACTTAAAAAAATAGACATAATTACTGGGCGGCTTAGGGTGGCAAAGTCCTTGAGCGATTCGTGTCACAATTATTTTTTATGTATGTAATAGATTAAGGGTGATTTTTAGTGTATAAACTAGCTGGTTATGGTTTTTGCTTTTTTTATCTTTGAATACTTGAGCAGTAGTTTGATAAATAGACTGAAACTTTAAAGAGTTGGAGCTAAAACTTATAATTTTTTATACAAAATATTTAAAAATTATGATCAATTTTTGAGATCGTTATATTTTGGACATGATCTGAATAAGAATAGCCAGGGCTATGTTAGGTTTGAGAGACTTATGAAGCGGATTTTTAGTTCTATTTTTTTAATTTTGGTCTCGGGATGTGGTGAATCAGGATTGCCTTTGGTATCAATGGGAAACTATTCTGCTCCAATTCAGCCTAGGTTGCGCCCTAGGGCAACACTGACCGGCGTTATGCCTCGAGAGCTGTTTTCTGGTGGATCTGAAATCACTCTTCAAGGGCGCGGATTTCATGACGAAATGAAGGTTACCGTGGGGGGGGGCGAAGTAAGTAAGCGGGAGTGCATGAATCTCCGGGTGATCTCTGAATCTCAAGCAATCTGCAAAACTTATCCTAGGACTCTAGCCGGATACATTAGCGTTAGCATTCATCAATCAGGTAGCCCAGAAGACATGGCTTATGTATCTGGTTGGTCCGATTTAGTAGCAGTAAAAGCCACTCAATTTCAGGCAATCCAGCCTGCGCTCATTCCTTTTGGAGTGCCAACTCGCGTCCTAATGCGGGGGCGTTATTTTCAATCTGGAATGACTATTGAGGTTAATGGTCTAGATTGTTATAATCTAGTTGTCAACAGTTACGAAGAGTTGGAATGTACTGTTTCTGCAGTCGAACTTCCCTTTAATTTTAGAATAATGAGTCGATCATCTCCTTCGATCATTAGATATCAAAATGAAGGTGATCCCGAAACAACTTTTTCAAATCTACCTGGACAAACAAATAGCCTTCTGCAATTTTTCGTTAGAGCTCAGGATTTAAATGCTGGCTACAATCAAGCTGGCTACAATCGAGCTGGCTACAATCAAGCTGGCTATAATCGAGCTGGTTACAATCAAGCTGGCTATAATCAAGCTGGCTATAATCAAGCTGGCTACAATCGAGCTGGTTACAATCGAGCTGGTTACAATCGAGCTGGTTACAATCAGGCTGGCTACAATCAAGCTGGCTACAATCAAGCTGGCTACAATCAAGCTGGCTACAATCGAGCTGGTTACAATCGAGCTGGTTACAATCGAGCTGGTTACAATCAGGCTGGCTACAATCAAGCTGGCTACAATCAAGCTGGCTACAATCAAGCTG